>DAHVAF010000186.1 GCA_027314765.1 Clostridia bacterium
CACCGCCCACCGGGTCGCACCGGTCCCCCGGCTCTCTGCGGCGCGGGTCCCGCGGCCATGGCTCCCTATTGGGCCATTGTAGCCGGTCGCCGCCGCCAGGGGCAACTGGCCGCTTTACTGCACGAGGATCAGCGCTGACCCGCTCAGCACACGCTCGATGGTCACGGAGGTGCCAGGCGCGATCGACGCAGCGCTCACGATCTGACCGCCTTCGATGGCGACAGGCGCGGTTCCGAGGGCCACGGCCTGCGTCTGGCCGTCCGCCACCACCGAGGCGGAGCTGCCGGACATGCTCTGCCACGTGCCGGTAACCGTGGGCGCGCTGGGCGCCGTCGCCGCCACGGCACTGGCGCCGCCCTGCCCGTCGAGGGTGACGGTGACCGCGTCGCCGAGGGGCACGGTGGCGAGCGCGGACGCCGCGCCGTTCAGCGTGACCTGGGCCGACGCGTCCAGGCTGTACGTCACGACGGCCGAACCGTTATAGATGCTGAGCGCCGCCGGCTGGAGCGCGACGATCCAGGCCGACGCCGTCTGGGCTGTGGTGCCGCCGATGCCCTCCGAGGCATCCAGCACGCGGGCCAGCAGCACGGCCGCCTCCGCCCGCGTCAGGGTCGCGTTCACACCGAAGCTGCCGCCGGGATAGCCCTTCATGAACCCCATCCGGACGGCGACGGCGGCGTACTGCGCCAGGCCGGCCGGCATCTGCGCGCCATCACTGAAGGCCGCCCACACGGACTGCGCGGCCGCCGCCGTCGGAAGCGCCGCCTGACCTTCGGCCACCTCGATCTTGCCGATGGTCGCCGCGACCTCGCCCCGCGTCGCCGGCATGGCCGGCTCGAAGGCGGTCCCGCCGGGGAGCGTGAACTGGCTCATGTACGGCGCGGCGGCCTCGATGTCGCCATACGCCCAGTAGGTGGCCGGCACATCCACGAAGCTGACCGGCGTGCTGGGCTGCGCCAGGGCGAAGATCCGGTCGATGAGCGCCGCGAACTCGGCACGGGTCAGGTGGCCGGCCGGATCGAAGATCCCGTGGCCCTCGCCCTGCAGGACGCCGATCTGGGCCAGCAGGGCGATGTCCGCCTCCGCCCACCCATAGCCGGCGAGGTCGCCGAAGAGGTCCGTGGTCGCCGCGAGGGCGCCGTTCTCGATACACGCCGCCAGCTCGTCATGCACGCCCGGGAAGCCGCGCAGGCGCGGGGCGACCCCCAGGGCGGCCACCAGGTGCGCGCAGACCGGCTGCGCCGCCGCCGGCTGGCCGCCGGGCAGCCCGCACTCCGCGATCTCGTTCACCACATCCGAGAAGTAGGTCAGATCCGGGGCGACCTGCAGGGCGACCCGCAGGTGCGCACACGTCGGGCCCGCCGGCGTCGCTGCCGCCGCCGCCAGCCCCGGCACCGCCGAGGCCACCACGACCATCGCCCCCACCAGGATCCCGATGCCCCTCCGCCAATGCGCGAACATCCCTGTCGACGCCTCCCTTGGACGGTCACGGTCGATTTCGATCGGGAGCACCGGGCCGACGGACGGCGTCGCGCGCCGGCGTCCGGGCCCGTTCCGCAGGATAGGTTCGAGAGCGGCTGTAGATTTATGGGGGCCCGGTGCGCAGGGCCCGCCTGGCGCCCTGCCACTGCAGGAGCGCCACCGCAGCGAGGATCAGCGCCCCTCCTGCGATCTGGCCGGCCGAAAGCGCCTCGTGCAGCCAGATCCAGGCGGCCACCGCGCCGACGACGGGCTCCACCATGGCGACGATGCTGGCGCGGCCCGCGTCCAGCACCCGCAGGGCGGCGGAGAAGATGCCAAACGGCACCACGGTGGCCAGCACGATGATGGCCACCGCGAGGGCCCAGCCCGCCGGCGAACCCATGGCGGCCACCGCGCGCCAGGGCGGCACGACGGCCAACCAGGCAAGGGCCGCCACGCCCATGCTCCAGGCGACGAGGGCCCACGGGTCATCGCCGAGGGCCACCCGCTCGCGGGTGAGCACATTGACGACCCCCAGCAGGGCAGCCGAGACCAGGCCGTACGCCAGCCCGGCCGGGCTCAGGCGGAGGCCGCCGCCCGCAAGGAGGAGGCAGCCGGCCGTGGCGACACCGACGGCCAGCCAGTTGGGGCGCTGGCCGCGCGTCCACAGGTAGAGGGCGATCATGGCGGGCCCCGTGTACTGCAGGAAGATGGCCGTGGCGACACCCAGCAGGTCGATGGTGGCGTAGAAGGTGAACTGGACAGCCGCCATGGCCAGGCCCAGGGCCAGCACGGCCCAGGCGGACCGCGGCGCCGGCAGCAGGCGGCCCCGCAGCAGGGCCGCGAATAGCAGCACCGCGCCCCACATCCGCAGGGAGAGCAGCGCGGCCGGGGACAGGCCGGACGAAAACAGGGCCTTGGCGGCGACGCCGCCAAGGCCCCAGAGCGAGCCGGCCAGCACAACGGAACCATAGGACGCGGCGACCGGCGACGCCGGGCGCCGCTTACTGATCCTGATTGTCGGCGTGGACCGGCTCCGCGATCGGCACGCCCTCCCGGGCCACCAGGGCGCGGAAGTCGGCCGTCAGCTGGCGGGTGATGGGCCCCGGACGGCCATCGCCGATCTGGCGGCCGTCGCAGGCCGTGATCGGCATGACCTCACAGGCGGTGCCGCAGAAGAACGCCTCGTCCGCGGTCCACACGTCGTGGCGCGTGAAGACGGTCTCCGCGACCGGGATGCCGCGCCCGCGGGCCAGGTCCATGATCGCCGCGCGCGTGATGCCCTCCAGGATGCCCAGGTGGGGCGCCGGGGTCAGCAGGCGGCCGCCGCGGACGATGAAGATGTTCTCGCCCGGACCCTCGGCCACGTAGCCCTCGTGCGTCATCATCAGCGCCTCGGCGTGGCCGGCGAGGTTGCTCTCAATCTTGGCCAGGATGCTGTTGAGGTAGTTCAGGGATTTGATGCGGGCGTTGAGGGACTCGGTCGGGCTGCGGCGCGTGGAAACCGCGCCCACCGTGATACCCTTCTCGTAGGTCGCCGGGGGGAAGAGGGCGATGTGGTCCGCGATGCAGATGATCGTGGGGTTGGGGCACTTGCGCGGGTCGAGGCCGAGGTCGCCGGGGCCGCGCGAGACGATGAGGCGGATGTAGGCGTCGTGCAGGCCGTTGCGCGCGCAGGACTCGCGCACCACCTCCGCCATCTCGTCAGGGGGGATGGGGATCTGCAGCATGAGGGCGCGCGCCGACTGGTACAGGCGGTCGATGTGCTCCTTCAGGCGGAAGACCCTGCCCCCGTATGCGCGGATGCCCTCGAACACCCCGTCGCCGTACAGGAAGCCGTGATCGAAGACGGATACGTGGGCCTCGTCCTTGCTGACAAAGCTGCCGTCGACGTAGATTTCCACGCGGAGACCCCCCTCGGCGCGATCCGCTACCGATCCTACGCGATCCGCTACCGATCCTACGGTAACCCGTCGGCGGGGTGCGCGCCAGTCAAGCCGGCAGCTCCCCAAGCAGGATCTCCCACGGGAGAGCCTCATCGATCACCAGAACCGCGTCGCGCATCCAGGGGTCGGGCAGCAGGCGCGCCCGCACGTCCGCCTCCGATTCGGCACGCACGACCAGCATCGCGCCGTGGCGGCCGCCGGGAAGGCCGAGAAGCGGCCCGCCGAGGGCCACGAAGCCCTCCTGGACCAGTTCGTCCATGAAGGTGGCGTGCTCGTCCCAGCGCGGCTGCTGGCGCATGGGCCGCCCGGGCACCCAGCCGGAGCCGGCGCCTGTCCTGACCACGTACAGCACATCGCATCCCCCCTGCGGCTCAGTTTGACGGTCATCTGGATCTCCGGTAGGGTCCAGATCGATGGCAACCGACGATGCCAGCTGGCTGCACCTGGACCGGCGTCCGCACGAGACGCTGCGGGCGGCGCTGGAGCGTGCCCTGCGCGAGGCCATTGCCGGCGGGGTCCTGCGCGCAGGCACGCGGCTGCCATCGTCGCGGGGGCTGGCCGACCGGCTGGGCGTCTCCCGTGGAGTGACGTCCGAAGCCTACGCGCGGCTGGTGGGACAGGGCTTTCTCGAGGCGCGGGCCAGGGCCGTGCCCGTCGTGGCGGAGGTTGGGACCGCAAGCAGGCATCCGGCCAGGGCGCCGGAGCCGCTGGGGCGGCCGCGGTTCGACTTCACCGCGACGACGCCGGATGTGGCGCTGTTCCCGGCCAGCCGCTGGGTGGCCGCGCTGCGGGGCGCGATCGCGCAGGCGCCGCCGCGCTCGTTCGACTACGGCGACCTGCGCGGCGAGGTGCAGCTGCGGGAGGCCCTGGCCGATTACCTCGGACGGGTCCGGGGAGCGGCCGTCGACCCCGCGTTCGTGGTCATCGTCCAGGGCGCGGCCCAGGGCCTCGACCTGCTGGCGCGGGTGCTCGCCGCGCGCGGCGCCCGCCGGGTCGTGCTGAACGACCCCGGGCTGCCGAGCCAGTGGGACCGCTTCGCGGAGGCCGGGCTGGAGGTGGCCGGCCAGCCGGTCGACGGCGACGGCATGCAGGTGGATGGCCTGCGCGGCGAAGCCGTGCTGACGACCCCCGCCCACCAGTTCCCCACCGGCGCCGTGCTGAGCGGGCCGCGCCGGCGCGCCCTGCTGGCCTGGGGGCGGGCGGAGGACTCCCTGCTGATCGAGGACGACTACGACGCGGAGTTCCGTTACGGGCAGGAGTCGGTGCGGGCCCTGCAGGGCCTGGGGCCTGAGCATGTCGCGTACGTCGGGACGGCCTCCAAGACGCTGTCGCCAGCCCTGCGCATCGGCTGGGTGGTGCTCCCGGCCCGGCTGGTCGACGAGGCGGTGCGCCTCAAGAACCTGCTGGATGCCGGCTCGCCGACTTTCCCGCAGCTGGCCCTGGCCTCGCTGATCCGCTCCGGCGACTACGAGCGCCACCTGCGGCGCGTCCGCGCGGTATACCGGCACCGGCGCGACCGCCTAATCCAGGCGCTGGCGACCCACCTGCCCGGCCTGCCTGTCGAGGGGATCGCGGCCGGGATGCACGTCCTGCTGCGGCTGCCGCCGGGGGTGGATGACGGCGCCGCGGCCGCCCGGGCGGAGCGGGCCGGGGTCCGGGTGGCGGCGCTGTCAGCGTTCGCGCGGGCGGCGCCGGGCCGGGGACTGGTGCTCGGCTTCGGGCGCATCCCGGAGGAGCACGTCGAGGCGGCGGTCGCGGCCCTGGCGGCGGCCCTCAGCTGAGCAGCCCGGTGCGCGCGGCGGTGAGCACGGCGACCACCGTCATGGCGTCCATGATCTCCGCGCGCTCGACCATGCGCACGACCTCGGCCGCCGGAAAATGGGAGACCTCGATGTCCTCCGTCGCGTCGGGCGGGAGCGGGTCGCGCAACAGGTCCAGGCCGGCATACAGGTGGGCGGTCTCGCGGCACACGCTCTTGCTGGTGTGAAAGGCGGTCAGGGGGACCAGCCGCCCGGCACGGTAGCCGGCCTCCTCGCGGAGCTCGCGCTGGGCCGCGGCCTCCAGGGGCTCACCCGGCTGCGGGGCGCCGGACGGGGACTCCCAGAACCAGCCGTCCTGCACATAGCGATACTGGCGGACCAGGATGACCTCGCCCGAGGGCAGCAGGGGCAGCACCCCGACGCTGTGGGCCGTGGCGAGGGTCACGACGGCGTGGCGGTTGCGCCGGCCGGACGGCAGTTCCACGCCGTCCTCGCGGAGGTCCACCCAGGGCGAGTGGTAGATCGGGCGCGACGTGAGGGTGCGCCACGGCCGCTCAGCCATCCGTGATGGCCTGGTAGGCCGCGGTCCAGAAGTCGCGGAACGCCGGCGGCGGGGCGGGTGAGTCCATCGACCGCTGCGTCATGAGGACGCCGATAACGCCCTCGCGCGGGTCGGTGTAAGCGGACGTTCCGCGCCCGCCGTCCCACCCGAAGCGGCCCGGCACCTCATGGAGGTCGTGGCGGCGGAGGGTGACCGCGACGCCGAGCCCCCATCCGCGGTGCCCGCCGAGGAAGCAGTGCGGGCCGCACCGCTGCTCCGGCGTCAGCTGGTCGGTGGTCATCAGCTCGACGGACGGCCGCGAAAGAATGCCCTCCCCGCGGTTCAGCATCATCCGGCAGAAGGCCAGATCTTCGTCCGCCGTGCTGACCAGGCCGCAGCTGCCCGACTCGAAGGCCGGTGGGCGGGCGTAGAGGCTGCCCGGGCCGCCAGGGTCCTGGATCGCGCCGGTGGGATCGTAGGCAGGGGGCAGGCGCGGCAGGTCGGGCACGGAAACGTGGAAGCCGGTATCGCGCATCGCGAGCGGCTCGAAGATGCGCTCGCGCAGGAAGTCGCCCAGCGGCTGGCCCGTCGCCCGCGCGATCAGCACGCCGATGACGTCGGAGGCCGTGTGGTACATCCAGGCCTCGCCGGGCTGATGGACCAGCGGCAGGGCGCCAAGGCGCCGCATGAACTCGTCGGGGCCAAACGCGGGGCCGACGGGGCCCGGTGCCAGCCCAGCCGCGTCGATCGCACGCTGGATCGGGTGGCGGCCGGGCGGCGCACCCACGGCGCCGATGCCCATCCGCATGGTCAGCAGGTCACGGAGGGTGATGGCGCGCCGGGCGGGCACGGTGTCGTCGAGCTCGCTCTCCACGCTGCGCAGCACGCGCCGCCCGGCCAGCTCGGGCAGCAGCGGGTCCACGGGGTCGTCCAGCCGCAGGAAGCACTCCTCGACGAGGATCATGGCGGCGGCCGCCACGATGGGCTTGGTCATCGAGGCCATGCGGAAAAGGGTGTCGCGGCGCATGGGCGCGCCGCCGCCGAATGCCATGGTCCCGATGACCTCCACGCGGACCTCCCCGCGCCCGACGACAAGGGCCACCAGCCCCGGCATGGCCCCGCTGCCGACGTGGCGGGTCATGATGGCGCGCAGGCGGTCGCCGCGGGGCATGCTCACCTCCGCTGCGCCCAGCGGGTGGTGGCGCGGGCCATGAGCAGCGGGATGGCGACCAGCACGGGCGGGTCGGTCGGCGCTGGAGGACGCAGGGCGACCGTCACCACGGGGGACCGGCCGTCCCTGACTTCGACTGGGCCGCCGACGCCCACCCAGGTCGGTCGGTCGTGCGACACGGCGGTTTGCAGGTCGGTGCCGGCAGGGCAGCCGGCGGCCAGCAGGACATAGACGCCGTCCGCGACGGGATCGAGCGCGAACGGGCCACCACCCCAGACGGCCGTCCCCGCAACCGGAAGGGCGCTGGGAAGAAGGCGCGGGAACAGGCCAAGAAAGACCGGTCCGACAGGCAGCGTGCCGGCGGTCACCTTGCCCGTGACGCCAGGTGGTGGGACCGCTGCCCGGGGAACGGTGGCGGTGGGCCGGGAGGCGGCCTCCACCTCGCGGCAGAGCACGCGGTAGCGGCTGGGCGACACGCCCACGTCGGTTGTGAACCGTGTCACGAACGTGCCGAGGCTGGCATACCCGAGGTCGAAGCAGACGTCGGTGACCGATGCGTCCGTCTCGCGCAGGCGGCGCTTCGCCTCGGCAAGCCGCAGCGCCGCCTGGAAGGCGCCGGGCGGTAGGCCGACGTCATCGCGGAAGCTTCGGATGAAGTGAAATTGGCTGAGGTGGGCGATGTCGGCCATGTCGGGCAGGCTGAGGCCGCCGCGCGGCAGCTCGGCTTGCATCGCGCGAATGACCGACAGGGCGACGCCGGTGGCCGGCATGTCGCGTCGAACCTTCGCCCGGCGACTGTCGATCCCCTCCAGGGTCCGGGGCGACCGGTTCTCCGCCCGCGCCCCGCGCACATAACCCTCTGGGGTGCGGCGCCTGATGCTGATCGCGGTGGCCCTGGCGGCGGCAGTCGGGCTGTCGCTGTGGCTGGGCGCCCGGCCGCAGCCCGTGCCGGACGTCGTGGTCGCGCGCGTGGGGTACTGGCAGTCCGACCGGCTCGCCACCCGTGCCGCCGCGGCGGTCGCCGGGGCACTGAGGACGCTCGGACCGCGTACCTCTGGGCCGCCCGGCGGCGCCACCCTCTACCGCGTCACCGTCGGCGCGGCGACCGTGATCTACGCGCCGGAGCCGGGCGTCGTGCAGGTGGCGGGGGTGTGGCGCGACCTGCCGCCCCTGCCCGGGGCAGCCTTCGCCCAGGCGGCCGCCGCGGCCGAGGCCAGCTTTCAAGGCGAGCTCGTGGCCTGGGACATCGTCCAGCACCTCTTTCCGCTGCGCGCCGACGCCCTCGTCGTCGACTACGCCACGGGCAGGCGCTTCTGGGTGCGGCGCCTGGCCGGCAGCCGCCACGCCGACGTGCAGCCGCTCACGGCCGAGGATACGGCCACCATGAAGGAGATCTACGGCGGTACCTGGTCATGGGCGCGCCGGCCGGTACTCGTGGAGGTGGGCGGACACCGTCTGGCCGCCTCGATGAACGGCATGCCGCACGGCGCCGGGAGCATCCCCGGCAACGACTTTCCCGGCCACTTCTGCATCCACTTCCTGAACTCCGAGGTCCATAAGAGCGCGAAGATCGATCCCATCCACCTGTGGGCGATCCTGACGGCCGCCGGCGTCGACCTGCCGCGGCCGCCCATCCCGGCCAGCGCACCTCAGGAGGGCTGCTGAGCCGCGGCGAGGCCGTCCTCCGTGCAGATGTAGCCAACCGCAACGTCCCACGGCGCGGGGTCGAGGGCCGTCACGACCTGCTCGCGAAATGCGAGGCCGCAGGTGGTGGCTCGGCTCAGCCGCGGCAGCAGCCGGTCGTAGTACCCGCCGCCACGGCCGATGCGATGGCCGGCCCAGTCGAAGGCCACGCCCGGCACCAGCGCCAGGTCGACCTCTTCCGGAGGCACGACGGCAGCCGCCGCACCCGGCTCGCGAATGCCAAGCGCGCCCCGGTGCAGGGGGGTCTCGGGCCCGAGCTCCCGCAGGACGAGGTCTGCTCCCACGACCACCGGGACGCATACCCGGAACGCGGCCCGCAGCAGATCGGCCGTCTGCACCTCCGAGGGCGTCGCGAGATAGGCCAGCACGCGGCGCGCGCCCTGGAACTCGGGCCAGGCGAGGACGTGGGCGGCGACTTTGGCGCTGCGGGCAGCCACCTCGTCGCGGGACAGTCCGCGGCGCCAGGCCAGGACTTGATCGCGTCGCTCCGCGGCATTCGGGGCGCGGGCCGCGGGCCCCCCGCAGCCAGGGACGGCGGAGGCCCTGCCGGATGCAGTCGGGATGGCGGAGGCCCTGCCGGATGCAGTCGGGATGGCGGCGGGAGCAGCACCCTCCCCAGAGCCAGGGGCGGCGGCCGGAGCAGCAGGCCCCCCGCAGCCAGGGATGGCGGAGGCCCTGCCGGATGCAGTCGGGACGGCGGCGGGAGCAGCAGGACGCTTACGCGGCGCGCTCAAAGCGGACCCAACCGCCCTCGCGCTCCACGCGGGCCACACGCCATCCGGCCTGCAGCCACGCGGCCGCCTGGGGGCTGCGGTGGCTGGCGGAGTTTGCCCACCACTGCCGGCGCATCCGCGCCGAGCGTGGCAGGGCGCCACCCAGCATCCGGTCCAGCTCGTCAAAGGCCAGCGCGATCATCTCGACCGCCTGGCCGCGGCCCTTGAGCCAGTCGTAAAGCGGCGCGTACTTCCCCGTCACGCGATCACCACCAGTACCTGCCCCAACTCGACCGTCGCGCCCTTGGCCGCGCGGACCTCGGCCACGGTGCCGTCGACCGGGGCGGTGATTTCGTTCTCCATCTTCATGGCCTCCAGGATCAGGACGACCTCGCCCGCCGCCACGGCCTGTCCGGCCCGCACGCGGACGTCCAGGACGACGCCGGGCAGCGGCGCCGTCACCTGCGTGCCGGACGCTGGCGCGCCCTTCGCCGCCGCTCGACCACCTGCCGCCCGCGGCTCGGGCTTGGCTGCCGGCGTAGGGGCCGGCTCCGGGGCCGCGGCCGCGACGGCCTGCGCAGGGGCCGCCAGGGTGGGTGCCGAAGCCGGTGCGTCCGCATCCTCGACGCTCACATCATAGGTCTGGCCGTTCACCGTCACACGGTAGCGGCGGATCACCGAGATAGCCCCCTCATCTGCTGCAACCGGCCAGCCAGCGCCCAGGGCGCGGGCCCGACGCGCTCGGCGGCCACCAGCCGCAGGTCAGCCGGCCGCCTGCCCTCACGCGCGGCGATGGCCGCGATGATGGCCGCGATGACCTCCGGGCTCATACGGGCAGGTTCCCGTGCTTCTTCTGGGGCCGGTCCTCCCGCTTGCCGGCGAGGGAGCGGAAGCCGGCGATCAGCCAGGCGCGGGTGGCCGGCGGGTCGAGGATCTCATCCACATAGCCGCGGCCTGCCGCCAGAAGCGGGCTGGCGAAGCGCTCCCGGTACTCGGCCACCTTGGCCGCCCGGGCGGCGGCCTGGTCTTCCGCGGCGGCGATCTCGCGGCGGAACACGATGTTGCACGCGCCCTCCGGCCCCATGACCGCGATCTCGGCCGTCGGCCAGGCGGCCGCGAGGTCGGCGCCGAGGCCCTTGGCGCACATGGCGATGTAGGCGCCGCCGTACGCCTTGCGCAGCACCAGGCTGATCTTGGGCACCGTGGCCTCGGCGTACGCGAACAGAACCTTGGCCCCGTGGCGGATGATGCCGCCGTGCTCCTGGTCCTTGCCCGGCAGGTAGCCGGGCGTGTCGACCAGCGTGAGCAGCGGCACGTTGAAGCAGTCGCAGGTCCGCACGAAGCGGCCGATCTTGTCCGAGGCGTTGATGTCCAGGGTTCCGGCCAGCACCCGCGGCTGGTTCGCCACCACGCCCACGCTGCGCCCGCCCAGGCGCGCGAACCCGACGACGACATTGCGGGCCCACCGCTCATGGACCTCCATGAAGTCGCCACGGTCCGCGATCAGGCGGATCACCTCGCGGACATCGTAGGGGCGGTTGGGGTCGGCCGGCACCACGCCCGCAAGGGCGGGGTCGGCCCGGGCCTCCGGGTCAGCGCCCGCCTCGGCCGGGGGATCCTCCAGGTTGTTGGAGGGCAGGTGGCCGAGCAGCCGGCGGATCTGCGCGAAGCACTCCGCCTCGTCCGCCGCCAGGAAGTGCGCCACCCCGGACTGCGCGTTGTGCACCTGGGCCCCACCCAGGGCCTCGAAGCTGATCTCCTCGCCCAGCACCGTCCTGATGACCTCGGGTCCCGTGATGAACATGTGGCTTGTGCCCTGCACCATGAACACGAAATCGGTCAGGGCGGGCGAATACACGGCGCCGCCGGCGCAGGGGCCGAGGATGACGGAGATCTGGGGCACGACGCCCGACGCGAGGGTGTTGCGCCGGAAGATGCCGGCAAACCCGTCGAGGGCGTCGATCCCCTCCTCGATGCGGGCACCGCCCGAATCGTTCACGCCGACGATCGGCGCGCCGGCCTTCAGGGCGAGGTCCTGCAGGTTCGTGATCTTCCTGGCGTGCATCTCCCCCAGGGTGCCGCCCTTGACGGTGAAGTCCTGGAAGAAGGCGTAGCAGAGCCGCCCATTCACCGTGCCGAAGCCGGTCACCACGCCGTCGGCCGGCAACTCGCGGCCGGCAAGGCCGAACTCCGTGGCGCGGTGCCGCACGAAGAGGCCAAGCTCTGTAAAGGAGCCGGGGTCGAACAGGGCCGCCAGGCGGTCGCGGGCCGTGCCCTTGCCCTGGCCGCGCTGCCTGGCCGCGGCCTCGGCGCCGCCGCCCTGGAGAAGCCGCTGCCGTACCGTCTCGACGTTCTCAGGCACGGCCTCGGCCCACCAGCTCCACGAGCACGCCCCCCGTCCCGCGCGGGTGCAGGAACGCGACCTGGTGGCCCTCGGCCCCCGGCCGCGGCTCGGCGTCGATCTTGGGCAGCGCCGTCGCGCCCAGGGCCGCGGTCAGGTCCTCCACAGCGAATGCCAGGTGGTGCATCGCCGCGCCCCGCTCGCCCAGGAATCGGGCCACACCCGCGTCGGGGTCGACGGCCTGGATCAGCTCGATGCGGGCGGGGCCGCTGAGAAAGGCCACCCGCACCTTCTGGGCGGGCACCTCCTCGACGTGCTCGCAGACGAGGCCGAATGCCTCGCTCCACAGGGCGACCGCCGCATCCAGGTCGCGGACGGCGATGGCAACGTGATCGAGTTTCACCGCTTGGCGCCTACCTCCCCGGAAAGGAACGCGACGATCTCGGCCGTGGGCGTGCCGGGCGTGAACACGGCGGCGATGCCGGCTGACCGCA
The DNA here is from genome assembly GCA_027314765.1 of Clostridia bacterium. Classification (GTDB taxonomy): domain Bacteria; phylum Bacillota; class Sulfobacillia; order RBS10-35; family JAJYVM01; genus JAJYVM01. The sequence goes on from DAHVAF010000186.1 coordinate 12,132, forward strand.
GGGCCGGGATGTCCTCGGCCGGGATGACGCCGCCGCCGATCACCAGGACCTCCGGCGCCCCGGCGGCGCGCAGGGCCTCCACCACGGCGGGGAACAGGGTGCGGTGCGCCCCCGAGAGGCTGGAGAGCCCCACGACGTCCACGTCCTCCTGCACCGCCGCCTGGGCGATCTGGGCCGGGCTCTGGCGCAGCCCCGTGTAGATGACCTCCATCCCCGCATCCCGCAGGGCGCGGGCGACGACAAGGGCGCCGCGGTCATGGCCATCCAGGCCCGGCTTTGCGATCAGGACGCGTATGGGCCGCGAAATGGCACTCACCCCTAGAACGGGCTCGGCGCCGTGTATTCCCCGAAGACCCGGCGCAGGGCGTCGGCGATCTCCCCCACCGTCGCCAGGGCGCGGACGGCGTCCAGCACGAACGGCATCAGGTTCGCCGCCGGATCGGCCGCGGCCTTCTCCAGCGCCGACAGGGCCGCGGCGGCCGCCGGCCCGTCCCGCCGGGCCCGCACGTCGCGCACGCGCTCGATCTGGCGCCGCTCCAGGGCGGGGTCGATGCGGAGGATGTCGGAGGGCGGCTCCTCCTCGGCCTGGTACGCGTTGACCCCCACCACGAGGCGCTCGTGCGCCTCGATCTCGCGCTGCGTGCGGTAGGCGCTCTCCTGGATCTCCCGCTGGACCACCCCATGGGCGATGGCATCCACGGCCCCGCCCAGGCTGTCGATGCGGGCGACCAGGGCCTCCGCCTCCGCCTCGATGCGGTCCGTGAGCTCCTCGACGTAGAAGGAGCCCGCCAGCGGGTCGGCGGAAAGGGCCACGCCCGATTCGTGGGCGATGATCTGCTGCGTGCGCAGGGCGACCCGCACGGACTCCTCGGTCGGCAGGGCCAGGGCCTCGTCCTTGGCGTTGGTGTGCAGGGACTGGCAGCCCCCGAGGACGGCGGCCAGGGCCTGCAGGGCCACGCGCACGACGTTGTTGTCCACCTGCTGGGCCGTGAGGGCCGAGCCGGCCGTCTGCACGTGGAAGCGCAGCATCATCGACCGCGGGTCCTTGGCGCCGAAGCGGTCGCGCATGATGCGCGCCCACATGCGCCGGGCCGCCCGGTACTTGGCGACCTCCTCCAGCACGTCCATCTGCGCGTTGAAGAAGAAGGACAGGCGCGGCGCGAAGCTGTCGACGGGAAGGCCCCGCCCCAACGCCGCATCCACGTAAGCGATGCCGTCGGCCAGGGTGAAGGCGACCTCCTGCACGGCCGTGCAGCCGGCCTCGCGCATGTGGTAGCCGGAGATGCTGATGGGGTTCCAGCGGGGCGCGTGCTCGCTGCACCAGGCGATGACGTCCGTGCAGAGGCGCATCGACGGCCCCGGCGGGTAGATGTAGGTACCGCGGGCGGCGTACTCCTTCAGGATGTCGTTCTGCAGGGTGCCGGACAGGGCGGAGGTGGCGATGCCCCGCGCCTCGGCGACGGCCACCGTCAGCGCGAGCAGGGTGGCCGCCGTGGCGTTGATGGTCATCGAGATGCTGACCCTGTCGAGCGGGAGGCCGTCGAGCAGGCGCGCCATGTCCTCCAGCGAGTCGATGGCGACGCCGACGCGGCCGACCTCGCCCTGGGCCATGGCGTGGTCGGAGTCGTAGCCGATCTGGGTGGGCAGGTCGAATGCCACCGAGAGGCCCGTCTGGCCCTGCTCCAGGAGGTATCTGTAGCGGCGGTTGCTCTCCTCGGCGTCGCCAAAGCCGGCATCCTGGCGCTTGGTCCAGAGCCGGCCGCGATACATGGTGGGATAGACGCCGCGGGTGAAGGGGTAATCGCCCGGCCGCCCGAGCGCGGCCGGGTCGACCGGCCGCGGCGCAGCGCAGGGCGGCACCGCCAGCCCGGACGCCGTCGTGATCTCGCGGGTCTCCGGCATGGCCGTTTCCCCAACCCCTTTCCGGCACAGCGGAACCGGCATGAGAGCGCCCGCGCAGGCGGGCGCTGCACGAATGCCCTAGTTGGCGGCCGCCCGTCCGGGCTGGCGGCCGGCGGGAGCTCGGCGCAGCCAGCCGCGCAGGCGCATCGCGTCGGCCACCCGCTTCACGGCGAACATGTAGGCGGCCTGGCGCATCGTCGTGTGGTGCCGCTCCTTCAGGGCGTGGACCGCCTCAAAGGCGCGCTCCATCATCTGCTGCATGCGCTGGTTGACCTCGTCCTCGGTCCAGTAGAAGTTGTAGAGGTTTTGCACCCACTCGAAGTAGGAGACCGTCACGCCGCCGGCGTTGGCCAGGACGTCGGGCCGGTCGAAGACGCCCTTGCTGAAGAGGATCTCCTGGGCGGCCGGCGTGGTGGGACCGTTGGCCGCCTCGGCCACGATGCGGGCCTGGACCTGGCCGGCGTTCTCCGCCGTCAGCTGGTTCTCCAGCGCGGCCGGCACCAGCACGTCGCACTCCATCGTCAGCAGGTCGGCGTTGCTGATGGGCGCGGCGCCCGGGAAGCCGACCACGCTGCCGGTGCGGGCCTTGTGGGCGATGACGGCGGGGATGTCGAGGCCGGCCGGCGACGTGACGCCACCGCGCGAGTCGGAGACGGCCACCACCCTGGCACCGATCTCGTGGAGCAGGCGGGCGGCGACGGTGCCGGCGTTGCCGAAGCCCTGGACGGCCACGCGCGCCCCGGCGGGCTTCATGCCGAGCTTGTTCATGGCGGCCTGGATGGTGACGACGCAGCCGCGGCCGGTGGCCTCGCCGCGCCCGAGCGACCCGCCCAGCTCGACCGGCTTGCCCGTGATGAGGGCGAAGGCGTTGCTGCGCTGCATGCGGCTGTATTCGTCCATCATCCAGGCCATGATCTGCGGGTTTGTGTAGACATCGGGCGCCGGGACGTCCTTCTCGGGGCCGACGATGGCGGACACGCCGCGGATGAAGCCGCGCGAGATCTGCTCCAGCTCCGCCTCGGAGAGCTCCTTGGGGTTGCAGATGACGCCGCCCTTGCCGCCGCCGAATGGGAGGCCAAGCAGCGAGCACTTGATGGTCATCCACATCGAGAGGGCGCGGACCTCGTCCAGGTTGACGTCAGGATGGAAGCGGATGCCGCCCTTGGTCGGGCCGAGGGCGTCGTTGTGCTGGCTGCGGTAGCCGGTGAAGGTGCGGAGGGAGCCGTCGTCCATGGTGACGGGGATGGCGACCTCGAGGATGCGCACCGGCTGTTTCAGGAGCTCATACACGCTGTCGTCGAGTCTGAGCGCCTCACATGCCTGCTTGACCTGCGCACGGACAATCGCGTACGGATTCAGGGTCGCATCGCCGCCCGCCAAACCTCCCGCACCCCCCGGCCCCAATATTACCGCTGCGCGGAGGCGCGGTGTCGGCGCGGAGGCGCGCTGTCGGCGCGGGGCGGAGGTGCGCGGTGTCGGCGCGGGGCGGCGGCGGAGAGGCGCGGGCGTCCATCACCCCTCGTCCGCGCCCCCACCCCGCCGCCAGACTCCGCCGCCCGCCTGCCAGAAGCCAGCCCGGAAGGCGGCGAACTCCCCGGCGATGATGGCCCCGCGCATGTCGGCCACGAACCGGTGCAGCGTGTGGAGGTTGTGGAGGCTGAGCAGGCGCGGCCCGAGCATCTCGTGGGCCTTCAGCAGGTGGTGGATGTAGGCGCGGGTGAAGTGGCGGCAGGCATCGCAGCGGCAGTGCGGATCGATGGGCGTGAAGTCGGCGGCGTGGACGGCGTTGCGCAGGACCAGGCGCCCAGCCCCCCCGGCGCGTGGGTATAGGAGCGCCGTGCCGTTGCGGGCCACGCGGGTCGGCAGCACGCAGTCCGCCATGTCGACGCCGCGCGCCACCGCCTCCAGCAGGTAGTCCGGGGTGCCGACCCCCATCAGGTAGCGCGGGCGGTCCTCCGGCAGCAGGGGCAGCGTGTAGTCGAGGACCTCGGCCATCAGCTCCGCCGGCTCGCCGACACTGAGGGAGCCGACCGCATATCCCGGGAAGTCCAGGTCCACCAGGGCGGCGGCCGAAGCCTCGCGCAGGTCGCGGTACACGCTGCCCTGGACGATGCCGAACGCCACCTGCCCGGGGTTGACGGCGGTGCCGGCGCTGACGGCGGTGGCGTGCGCCGCGCGGCACCGCTCGGCCCAGGCCAGGGTGCGCCGGTGTGCCGCCTCGGCGTCGCGGTACGCGATGGGGTAAGCGGTGCACTGGTCCAGCGCCATGGCGATGTCGCTCCCGAGCCCGGCCTGGATGGCCATGGCGTCCTCGGGGGTCAGGCGCAGGCGGCTGCCGTCCAGGTGCGAGGTGAAGCTGACCCCGCCCTCGTCCACCTGCGCGCCGAGGCTGAAGACCTGGAAGCCGCCGCTGTCCGTGAGGATGGGCCCACCCCACCCCATGAAGGCGTGGAGGCCGCCGGCCGCGGCGACGGTGGCGACACCCGGGCGCTGCGAGAGGTGGTAGGTGTTCGCGAGGATCATGCGGGCACCGGCCCCGGCCACCTCGTCGGGCGTGAGGCCCTTCACGCTGCCCTGCGTACCCACGGGCATGAAGGCAGGGGTCTCGACGGTGCCGTGCGGCGTGCGCAGCAGCCCCGCCCGCGCGAGCCCGTCCGTGGCCACGACCTCGAGGGCGATGCTCATGCGGCGAAAGAGCCCCCGGTCCGGCCGTCCACGACCCGCCTCATAGTGACCCGCCTCATAATGACCCACCTCATATGACCCACCTCATACCACCGGCCTCACACGACCCGCCTCATACGACCCGCCTCATGCGATCCGCCTCACACGACCCGCCTCATGCGACCCACCTCATGCGACCCGCCTCATGCGACCCGCCTCACACGACCCGCCTCTTGCGGCCCCCTTCATGCGGCCCGCCTCATACGACCCGCCTCATGCGGCCCCCTTCATGCGGCCCGCCTCATACTACCGGTCCCATACCACCCGCCTCATGCGACCCGCCTCATGCGATCAGCATGGCGTCGCCGAAGCTGAAGAAGCGGTACCCGTCGGCCACCGCCGCGCGGTAGGCCGCCAGGATCCGGTCGCGGCCGGCGAAGGCGGACACCAGCATCAGCAGCGTCGACCGCGGCAGGTGGAAGTTGGTGACCATCGCGTCAACAGCCCGAAAGCGATGGCCGGGGGCGATGAGGAGGTCGGTCCACCCCGCCAGCGCAGCGACCCGCTCCCCCGGTCCCGCCGCCCGCGCCGCCGACTCCAGCGTGCGCACCGCCGTGGTGCCCACAGCCACCACACGCCGCGCCGCGTTGACTGCCGCCGCGGCCTCGGGCGTCTCCTGGCACCACTCCGCGTGCAGCCGGCCGCTGGCCAAGTCCTCCGCCCGCGGCGGCAGGAAGGTGCCGATGCCGACGTGGAGCGTGATGCGCACGACGCGGGCACCGGCGGCAGCCGCCGCCGCCAGCGTCTCCTCCGTGAAGTGCAGCCCGGCCGTCGGGGCCGCCGCCGACCCCTCGCGCGCCGCGTAGACGGTCTGGTACCGCTCCGGATCCCGCAGCGGCGCCTTGATGTAGGGCGGCAGCGGCACCTGCCCGAAGCGGCGCAGCATCTCGGCCGCGTCCATCCCGAGCAGCGACACCTCCGCCTGCCCGCCCGCAAGCACCCGGTCGATCCGTACGCGCGCGCCGGCATCCGCCGGCGCCCCATCCACCGCAAGCAGCTCAGCGGGGCGAAGGCGCGCCGCCGGACGCACGAGAGCCGTCCAGCCCCCGCCCTCGGACCCGGCTTCCCCGCTGGGGAGGGGGTGCAGCAGCAGCGCCTCCGCCCGTCCGCCCGTCGCGCGGCGCAACGGCAGCCGCGCGGGCAGCACGCGCGTGTCGTTGATCACCAGCACATCGCCGGCGCGGAGGTGGCGCGGCAGGTCGCGGAAGAGGCCGTGGCTCACCTCACCCGTGGATCGCTGCAGCACCATCAGCCGCGAGCCGTCGCGGTCGGCGAGCGGCGTCTGCGCGATCCGGTCGGGCGGCAGTTCGTAGTCGTACTCCTCGGGTGCGACAATCACCCCGCCAGTATGACGCGGGGCGGGAGCCACGGGCAAGGCGGCGACACCCCATCAGTGACCGTGGCCGCGGCCTCCCGACTGGCTCTGCGTCTGCGACTGGCCGTAACGCTGGGCTTGTCCCGGCGGACAGGCGTTGCCCGCGCCGCCGCCGTTGGCGCCCGAGCCGGCCTGGACCCCGCCGTTCGTGCCGCCAGACGCGCCCTGGCTACCGCCTGAGCCGCCGTACGCGCCGCCGTTCGTCCCGTGCGTGCCGCCCTGGCCGCCGTACGCGCCGCCGTTCGTCCCCTGCGTGCCGCCCTGGCCACCGCTCACGCCGCCGTTCGTCCCCTGTGTGCCGCCCTGGCCGCCGTAAGAGCCCCCGTACGCGCCGTGGCTGCCGCCCTGGCCACCGCTCCCGCCGCCAGCCACACCGCCGTTCGCGGCCTGACCACCCTGGCGGCCGTGGTCCGTGCCGCCGCCCGTACCGGCGGTGGCCGTGGCCGCGGCGG
>DAHVAF010000188.1 GCA_027314765.1 Clostridia bacterium
CGGCGGCACCTGCGGTGGCTTCTGCGCCGCAAGGCCCACCCTGCGATGGTCTGGCTGCGGTCCCGGGGTGCGATCCCCCGGCGCAAATGGTCGGGAAGGCTGTTCGCCCGGCGTCGTAAGCCGAAGGTGAAGTTATGTTCACCAAAGGTAACGATTTTAGGAACGGCCCGGTATGCGCTTCTGACTGCGATCGAGGCGCTGATCGACATCGCGTACCATCTCTCCGCCAAGCGGTTGGACACGGCGCCCGCGGACGCTCGGGATGCCTTCCAGCGTCTGCGGGAGGCTGGTCTGATCACACCTGAGACCGTCGCCCGGATGAGCCCCCTGATCGGCTTCCGCAACCGGGTGGCACACGCCTATGAAACGGTGGACGACCGTCGCGTCTACGAAATGATCCGGGATGAGGCGGGCGACCTGCTCCTCGTGCTGGAGGCCCTGCTCAAGGCGTCCGTCTGATCTCCCAGTGTTCCGCCCGCCCAGCCGCCACCAGCCGCCGCTCGACGGCGATGCCGTGGGCGGCGGCCCACGCGCAGAACTCATCCGCCACGTGATCCCGGCGGTTCTTGATGAGCACGACGCCGTCGCGCTCGAAGTACGCGACGGCGCGCTGCAGCTGCTCCTCCCGCGATGGAAGCGGCATCGCGCTATCGGGCCTTCGGGACGATGCGGTTGCCCAGCGTCATCGCCCCCGGCAGGAAGCGCACGAAGGCCTGGTTGCGGCCCTCGTGCATGACGAAGGTGTCCTCGGCGACGGGCCGGAGGGTCAGGCGCTCGCCCTGCGTCGCGAGCACCAGGGCGCCGTCCTCGATGGAGACCGTCGCGCGTCCGTCCTCGCCTGAGCGATATTCGCCCGTGTACGCCGACAGGCGCTCCGGGGGGCAGGCGTGGGCCGGGGCGGGGAAGGGGGCGCCGGGCACGGGGCGGCCCATCTGCCCGTCCATGGCCGCCTCCAGGACCTGGGCCGAAGGAACGCCCGCGATGTTGGAGAGGACGGCGCCCGTCACGCCGTGCTCCGGGGCCACCAGGACGTGGGCGGAGACGCCCTTGCGGCCGCCGCCGTGGCCCACCAGCGTCACGCCGTCCGGGCGGTGGCGCACGCTCAGGCCGTAGCCGTACCCGGCGCCGGGCGGGAAGGGCGGGTGGCCGGCCCGGGCCATGGCCACGTGCTGGGTGGTCATCGCCGCCACGCTCTCCGGGCCGAGGATGCGGGCGCCGCCCACCGTGCCGCCGCTGCGGTAGATCTCCAGGTAGCGCAGCAGGTCGCGCACCGTCGACTTCAGGCCGCCCGGCGGGTCCCAGACGGCGCCGTCCTCCCAGGCGGGGGAGCGGACAGCCTCGGTCTTGCCGCGCGGGGCGTAGAGGGTCGTCGCCATGGGGTTTTCGGCCACGGCGGCCACGCTGAAGGTCGTGTCGGCCATGCCGGCCGGGTGCAGGATGTGGTCCCGGATGTACGGGACATAGGGCTTGCCGCTCGCGCGCTCGATGATGGCGCCGAGCAGGGCGAAGCCGTCGTTGCAGTAGCTGAAGAGGGCGCCGGGCGGGGCCAGGAGCTCGAACGGGGTCGTGGCGATGTATTCCAGCAGCTGCTCGAAGGTGTCGATCGGGGGGTGCCCACCCCGGTCCGCCGGCTTCGCGTCCGGATCGCGCGCGACAGCGCGCGCAAGGGCAAGCGCACGCGACGGAAGGGGCGGGAAGCCGGCCGTGTGGGTGAGCAGGTGGTGGAGGGTGATTTTCCCGGTCGCGACCGGGTCGGGGGTGCGGAACTCGGGCAGGTGGCGGGCGACGGGGTCGTGGACCGCGAGTCGGCCCGCCTCCTGCAGCTGCATGATGGCGGCGGCCGTGAAGGACTTCGTGCACGAGGCGATGCCGTAGACCGTGTCGGGCGTGGCGGGGAGGCCGGCCTCGCGGTCGCGGTGGCCGAAGCCGCTGGTGTAGACGGGGGCGCCGTCCTGGGCCACGGCCAGGGAGAGGCCGGGGATGCGGTGCTCGGCCATGGTCTCGGCGGCGAAGCGTTCCAGGTCGGGGGCCCAGGCGGCGGGCATGCGGCATCAGCCTCCTGACTCGGCGATGGCGGTGAGGCATCCAAGCAGGGCGGCGGTCGTGGGGGCGGCGGTGCCGGTGCGGGCGGCGGCGCGCAGGATCGCGCCCAGTTGGGCGTCGAGCTCCAGGGGGCGGCCGCGGCGCAGGTCGCGATGCAGGGACGAGGTCATGGTGTCGGGGGCGGCGCGGAACGTGGCCACGGTGGCGGCCAGGGCCTCGGCGCCGAGACCGGGGATGCCGGCGGCGCTGCCGATGGCGGCGATCTCGCGGGCCATGGTTTGGGCGACGGCGAGGGTCGCGGCATGGGGGCGGATGCCGCCCCACGGGCGGTCCAGCAGGGCCGTCAGGGCGCTGACGGGCGAGAGGAACATCGCCTTGCGCCACATGGCCGTGCGGCCGTCGGGGAGGCGGGCCGTGGCGACGGCGGAGGCGGAGAGGGCCATGGCGGCCGCGTCGGCGTGGCGGGCGGCGGCGGGCGAGGGCCTCAGGGGGCCGAGCGCGACGTCGGCGAATGGAGTCGTGTGGACGATCAGGCCGGGCTCGGGCGACTCGGACTCGAGGCCGCAGGAGCCGCCGAGGGCGCGGTCGGGGCCGGCGGCGGCCAGGAGGTGGTCGGCGTTCTCGACGCCGTTCTGGATGGTCAGGACGGCGCCGGCGGGCGGGAGGAGCGCCAGGGCCTGGGCGGTGTCGTACGACTTGACGGCGATCAGGGTGAGGTCGACGGGGTCGGTGTCGGGGGGCGGCGCCGGGCACGCGTCGACGGTGGCGAGGTCGAGGTCGCCAAGGGGGCTGCGGACGCGCAGGCCGCGGGCCTGAACGGCCGCAAGGCGCGCGCCGCGGGCCAGGAAGGTGACGTGGTGGCCGCCGGCCTGCAGGCGGGCGCCGAAGTATCCGCCGACGGCGCCGGCGCCGATGACGACGATGCGCATGCGGGCGGGTTCGGCGGGGGAGGGGGCGGGGCCTGCCTGGGGGTGGCGTTCGGGCGGGGGCGCCCGCGCACCATCGTGGCGGGCGGGCACCCCGGGGGGCTCATCGCCGCCCCCCATGCCCCCGCTGTCGCCCCGCCCAAGCCGTTGGCATCAAAGCCAACGCCACGGGCGGGGGTGCGAATGGGGTTGTTCGCAGGGCACCGCTTGTCTCAGGATCAGGTCGGATGTGTCCCGACACGGCCCCGGTAGGTTTTGGGTGCGGGGACGCCAGCTCTCGGATAGCAGGGCCTGCGTGGTACATGATGACTGCGATTGCAGCGGCCGCCGTCCCCTGGGTCCAAACCCCCACCGCCGCGTGCGTCCCGCCGTCGAAGTGCCGCCGGTCACGCAATTGACCCACACTGAGCACGAGCGCGTCAGCTGGTTGACCCATCCTTCGCCGGTTCGCCGAGGGCTGGCACCAAGCCGCGACGCGTCAGGTAATTGACCCGCCCGGACACGGCACGCGCCGGGGAACGAGCCTCCGGCCTCCAATGCACGCGTTG
>DAHVAF010000192.1 GCA_027314765.1 Clostridia bacterium
ACGCGCCCGACGAGCCCCTGATCGAGGACTTCACCTTGGATGTGGCACCCGGCGATACCGTGGCCATCGTGGGCCCGACCGGTGCGGGCAAGACGACCCTGGTCAACCTCCTCGTCCGCTTCTACGAGATCGACAGCGGCCGGATTCTCCTCGACGGCGTCGATTATCGAGACCTCACCCGCGACGAGGTGCGGCGGGCCTTCGGGATGGTGCTCCAGGACACCTGGCTTTTCGCCGGCACGATCCGCGACAACATCGCCTACGCCAGGCCGGAGGCGGGCGCCTCGGAGGTCGTGGCGGCGGCGACAGCCGCCTACGTGGATGAATTCGTCCGCGCGCTGCCGGAGGGCTACGACACCCGCCTTGACCAGGACGCCTCCAACATCTCCTCAGGTCAGAAGCAGCTGATCACCATCGCGCGCGCCTTCCTCGCCGAGCCCAGCATCCTCATCCTGGACGAGGCGACGAGCAACGTGGATACCCGCACCGAGGTGCTCATTCAGGAGGCGATGGCCAGGCTGCGCCGCGGCCGCACGAGCTTTGTCATCGCGCACCGCCTCTCCACCATCCGGGAGGCGGGCACGATCGTCGTCATGAACCATGGGCGCATCGTCGAGCAGGGCAGCCATCACGAGCTGCTCGACCGGCGGGGCTTTTACTACTCGCTCTACACCAGCCAGTTCACCGAGGAGGCCGCGAACTAGCGCCCCCGGCAAACGCGCGTTCCCCCACGTTGGTGGAATGGATGGCGGATGGCGGCGGTGCGACGGTCCCCCTGAGAGGAGGCACCGACATGCGACGCCGTCCGAGCTCCCTCGTCCGGGCCGGGACCCTCCTGCTGGTGGCCGCCGTCACGGCCCTTGGCAGCCTGGTTCCCGCCCAAGCCCAGGCCCCCGCCGATCCGCCCAGCCCCGGGATGACGACCATCACCCTGTCGAGCGGGCTTCCGGCCTACGAGACCAGCGGCGGCCTCGACGCCAACACGTCCTTCTGCGTCCTCGGCAACTCCCCCAGCCTCACGGTGGCCGGCTCGCCCTACTTCAGCTACACCGGGCCCGCGATGCCGCCGCCCGCCTCCGCCTGCCTGACGGGATTCAACGCCCACCCAGATGTCGCCAGCTACTACAGCACCATCCTGCCGGGCACGCAGTGGGTTTCCCTGGCGAGCGGCGCCTCCGACAGCCAGCTGCCGCCGGACAACGGGCCGGTGTACTACGTGTACGACGCCGAGTTCATGGCCTGCCCCGTCAACCAGGGGCAGATGCGTCGGGCCTCGCTGAAGGGCTCCATGCTGGCCGACAACGGTGCGGCGGTGTACCTGAACGGTACCCACCTCGCCACGACGCCGTACCCGCTGGCCCTGCAGAACAACTTCGTGTATCCGACGTCGTTCAGCGCCCCGCCGCCGATGCTGCATGCCGGCCTCAACGTGCTGGACTTCGTCGTCGAGGACGCCAGCCCGTCCTACACCGGCCTCGACTACACCGTGACCGTGACCGTTCCCACGTGCGGCCAGGTCAAGATCTGCAAGACGGCGGGCAACGGCGTGCCCGTCGGGACCCCGTTCACCTTCACGGTCGCCGACCCGCCCCACACCTCCACAACGGTGACGGTTCCCGCCGGCCCCGCGCCGGGCGGCTACTGCGTCATGGCCGGCGCCTACGCGCTGGGGTCCAACCTGAACGTCCACGAAGCCATACCACCCGGTGACCGGGTGACGGACATCTCCGTCGCGCCGCCGGCGCGGCAGGTCGGGGTGCCGAACCTCGGCACCGGCACCGTTCGCGCCCGTGTGGGCGCAGGGGTGACCGAGGTCAGCTATGACGACGCCAGCGGCCAGACCGGGTTCCTGGAGATCTGCAAGGTGGCACCGCCCTCGTCCACCGGCACCGCGGGCACCTACACCTTCACCGTCGGCTCCCAGACCGTGACGGTCCCGGCGGGCGCGTGCTCACCGCCGCTGGAGGTCAACGCCGGCACGGTCGTTGTGACTGAGCCGGGTGGCAGCATGACGGCGTGCAGCACCGTGCCGCCCGCGAACCTGATCGGGTGCAACTTCACGGCGGAGACGGCCACGGTGGTCGTCGCCCCCGGCGATGTCGCCTCGGAGACGATCCTGACGGTCACCAACGGCCCGTCCGGCACCACGAGCGGTGGCACCACGGGCGGTGGAACCACGGGCGGCTAGGCCCTGCGCGGGAGGACGCTGACGGCCGTCGCACCGGCGACCGTCAGCGCCGCGCCCCACCACTGCAGCGGCTGCAGGTGCTCGCCCAGCAGCAGAAGGCCCCACGTGGCCGCGAAGATGGGCTCCAGCGTGGCGATCACCGCCGTGCGGGTGGCGCCGATCACCTGCAGGGAACGGTTCAGCAGCATCACGGCGGCAAGGGTCGGCACGAGCGCCAACCCCACGAGCGACGGAATGGCGGCGGGCGGCGGCACAAACCGCTCGCCGGCCGCCAGGGTCGCGATCCCCGTCGCCACCGCGGCGGCAAGCACCAGCCGCGCCGTGCCGGCCAGGGGCGAGCAGCGGGCGAAGATCGGCTCGGTGCCGAGCACGGTAACCGCATTGGCCGCGGCGGCGGCAAACGCGAACAGGGTTCCAGCCAGCTCGGCCCCGCCGCTCGGTGCGCTGACCAGGGCGACGCCGACGATCGCCACGGCCGCGGCCGCCGCGACGCCAGGGGTGAGCCGCTCGCGGCCGAGCGCATGGGCGCCGAGGACGACCAGGGCCGGGTAGGCGTAGAGCAGCACGATCGCCAGTGACGTGGGGATGCGGACGAAGGCAAAAAAGAGCAGGGTGGTCGTGCCCCCGTAGCCGAGCGCGCCGAAGAGGGCCAGGCGCAGGGCGTCGCCGCGGGCCACGCCCCCGGTCTGACGGCCCAGGGCCAGCAGGGCCCACGCGACCGCGGCCGCAACGGCGTAACGCACGGCGATCGCGCCGAGCAGGGATGCCCCGGCGCCCATGGCGCCCTTGGCGAGCAGGCCCTCCACGCTGAAGGAGAGCGCCGACGCGGCAGCCCAGAGCGATGCGCCCACACGGGGCATTGTACTCTGCGAGAACCTTTATTTTGAAACCCGTGAATGTGGACGACGCACAGCGCTTCATCGAGCACGTGGGCCAGCACATGACCGGCTGGGGCGTGGCGCGCACCACCGGCCGCATCCACGCCGACCTGCTCCTCCAGGCCGAGCGCGTCGGGCTTGATCGCATGGCCGCGGACCTCGGCATCGCCAAGAGCGGGGCCAGTGTCGGCGCCCGCCCGCTGCTGGGGTTCGGGATGGCGCGGGCCCTTGGCGAGCGCGGCAGCCGGCGGCTGCGGTACCAGGCCCTGCACAGCCTGGAGGCGGTCGTGGCCGCTCGGGACAGCCAGGTCCGGGACCCCGTGGCCCGCCTGCGCCAGGGGGCGGCCGCGGCGCCGCCGGGACATGGCTGCCCCCACCGAGGCGGTCCGCGTGGAGATCGAGGCGGCGCTGCGGCGCGTGCGGGCGCGGCCGTGGGCCTGGCCAGCCGGACCGTCGCCCGCCTGGCCGGGCTGCGGGCCCCGCCCGCCCGCCGGCTGGCTCCAGGGCCGCACGGCCGACGGCTCAGCCCGCCACGCACTTCGCCAGGGCGGCCAGCAGGCGGGCGTTCTCCGCCGGTGCGCGCACGGCCACCCGGAAGCAGTCGGCGCCGAGTCCCTCGAACCCCTCGGGGCCGCGAATCAGGATGCCGTGGCGGCGCAGCAGCCGCTCGCGCAGGGCGGCGGCGGGGCCAGGACCCCGCACCAGGATGAAGTTGGCCCCCGGCGGCCAGGGGGCCAGGCCCGGGATGCGCCGCAGCCCGTCATGGAGGGCCTGACGGGCCGGGCCGATCCAGGCGCGGGTGGCGCGGTCGTATGCGGCGGTGGCGGGCGAGAGCGCGGCGAGGGCGCCGGCCTGGGCGGCCGCGCCCACGCTCCAGGGGTCGCGGCGCCGGTCCCAGAGGCGGACGAGGTCCGGGTGGGCGACGGCGTAGCCCACGCGCAGGCCCGGCATGGCGTACCACTTCGTGAGGGAGCGCAGCACGACGAGGCCTTTGGAGCGCGCGGACGCGCGCACCAGACTCGCGCCCTCGGGATCGTCCACGAAGTCGATCAGCGACTCGTCCACGACCAGCAGCCCGCAGGCGGGCAGCCGGTCCAGGATGGCGCCCGCGGGCAGCAGGCGGCCCGTGGGGTTGTTGGGGTTGCAGAGGAAGGCGCCCGGGCCGCGCAGGGGCCAGGACGACGGCACGACCCGCAGGCCGGCGGCTTCGCAGGCGGGGCGGTACTCCGAGAAGGTGGGCACGTCGATGGCGACCGTGGGACCCGGCATCGTGCGGGCACAGAGGTGGATCAGCTCGGTGGCGCCCGCGCCCACGGCGATGGACTCGTGCGGTACGTCGAGGCGGGCGGCGATGGCGCGGGCCAGGGTGCGGGCGTAGGGCTCCGGGTAGGCGGCGAGGTCGGCCGCGGCCGCGGCGGCGCGCACCGCCGGCGGGGTGCCGAGCGGATTCAGGTTGGCCGAGAAGTCCAGCACCGACCCGGGCGCCGCGCCGAAGGCCCGGGGGTCGCCGCCGTGCCTCAGATCGGCCAGCGGGCCGCCAGGACGGCCAGCGCCACCCATTCGCCCACCTCCGCGATTGCGCCCAGGACATCCCCCGTCAGGCCATCCAGCCGCTTCGCCGCCACCGCGCGCAGCCCCGCGGCGGCGAGCAGGGCGGCCAGCAGGGCGATGGCGCCGGCCCCGCCCGCCAGCAGCACGGCGATGGCGAGGCCGGCGGCCAGGGCGAGGACGGGTGTCCACGGGCCGAGGCGCTCCATGAAGGCGGGACCCATGCCCTCGGCGGGAGCGACGGGGCCGCGGGCGGCTGACCAGACCATGGCGGCGCGGGAGGCGGCGGCCGCCGCGATCAGGGCTCGCCAGCGCCAGGCGCCCGGCATCGCCAGGAGAAGCGCAAACCGCACCACGACGGCGGCGGCGCCGGCCAGCGCGCCCATGGCGCCCACCCGGCTGTCGCGCATGATGCGGCGGGCCTCCGCGGCGGGACGGTGACTGCCCAAGCCGTCGGCCAGGTCCATCAGGCCGTCGGCGTGAAGACCGCCCGTGGCCCAGAGCCCAGCCACAAGGGCGGCGGCCGCCTGCACGGGGGCCGGCCACAGCAGGCCGGACAGGGCGGAGGCGGCCGCGGCGACGGCACCGGCCAGGGCCCCGGCCAGGGGGAGCCACGGGGCATAGCGGGACGGAGGCTGCGGGCCGGGATCCGGCGCCGGCAGCCGTGTCAGGAAGCGGATGGCGGCCCAGAGCCCGCTCACGGGCAGCCCACCGCCACGCCGCTCACCGTCGCCCCACGGCGGCCAGGACGGCCACGCCGAGCAGGCTGGCGACGGCGAAGCAGCGCACCGCGCGGCGGATGTCGCCAGCGGCGGCCGGGCGGCCGCCCGGGTTCAGCTGCGGATGGTCCACGGCCTCCCCGTCATAGTGGTCGCGGCCGCCGAGCCGCACGCCGAGCCCGCCCGCCATGGCGGCTTCCGGGTAGCCCGCGTTCGGGCTGGGGTGGGCGCGCGCCCCCTGGCGGACGGCGGCAAGCGCCCGCCGCGGCGCGCCGGAGGCGACGGCGAGCAGCAGCGCCGTCAGCCGAGCGGGCACCAGGTTGAGGAGGTCGTCCGCCCGGGCCGCGGCCCAGCCGAGGCGGACGTTGCGCTCGTCCTTGTGGCCGTAAATCGAGTCCAAGGTGTTGACGGCCTTGTACGCCCACGCGGCGGGCGGACCACCCACGGCCAGCCAGAAGGCGGGCGCGAGGTAGCCGTCGCTGGTGCTCTCCGCCACGCTCTCGATGCAGGCCCGGCTGACCTCGGCGGGGTCGAGGCCCGCCGTGTCGCTGCCGACGACGCGGGCCACCGCCATGCGGGCGGCGGGCAGGTCTCCGGCGGCCAGGGGCTCCGCCACGGCCCGCGCATGCTCCGCCAGGCTGCGGCCGGACAGCGCCCAGGCGCCCAGGGCGACGCGCATGGCCCAGCCGGCGCCGGAACCCAGGCGGCTGGCGCCCGCCTCAAGCAGCCCAGCGGCCGCGGCGGACCCGCCGGCGATGGCCAGGAGCAGGACGGCGCCACCGGCCTTCGTGCGCGGCAGGCGCGCCTCCAGCGCCGAGGCGGCCCTGGCGATCCCCGTCACCGGGTGCGGCCAGGCGGGCGGGTCGCCCACGCCAAGATCCAGGATGGCGGAGGCCAGGAGCCAGCCGGCGCTCACCTGATGGTCACCGGGATGCCGGCCACGCAGAGGTGGACGCGCTCCGCCCGCGCGGCCAGGGCCTGGTTGGCGCGGCCGAGGGCGTCCTGAAACGCGCGCCCGAGCGGCGAGAGCGCCACCGGCGCGAAGCCGGCCTCGCAGGAGACGGCGATGCAGTGGGCCGCCGCGCCGGCCACGGCGAGCACCCCGTCGACCGCCCGCCGCTCGGCCTCGGCGGCGCCGGCTCCCGCCAGAAGCCAGTTGGCGACAAGGCTGTCGACCGAGTCCAGCACCACGGTGGCGCCGGGCGGCACAGCCACCTCCCCCGGGTCCAGCGGCGCCTCGGCCGTCAGCCAGTTGGACGGGCGGTGGCGGCGATGCTCCGCGATGCGCTGGCGCATCTCGTCGTCCATCGCCTGGCCCGTGGCCAGAAAGAGCACGGGTGCGGGCGCCACCCCCGCAAGCCGGGTGGCCAGGCGGCTCTTGCCGCTGCGGATGCCGCCCAGGATCAGCGTCAGCACGGCCTCAGCCTCCCGATGCGGGCCCAGGGGCCGCCGAAGGCCGCGCCCACGGCGCCGGGGTCGGCGGTCACGCAGACCAGGGCCGTCGCGGGGCCGGCGGATGCCTCGCCGTCCCAGCCGGGCGGGAAGTCCGGCGCAAAGCGCATGCCCGCCTCCGCGGCCAGTGCCTCGCTCCGCGACGCCAGCCCCCGGGATCCGGCCGGTGCGACCGCCACCACGGCGTCGCCCACGGCCAGCACTCGCCGCAGCGCCGGCAGGTCCGCGATCTCTGGATCATCCAACCGAACCGCACTTCCGACCTTCGGCCGGCCCAGGGCGAGCACGGCCAGCCCACATCCGGCCCGCGCCAGACGCAGCCGTTGCGCCACCCCCACGGCGGTGACGCCCACGGCGGTCTGGGCCGGCGCCATGTTGTGCTCGCTGCTCCATGCGACCGCGTCGGACGCCAGCCCCGCGACCGCCGCTTCCGTCGCCGTGCCCGCCAGGACCTCGTCCGGCGCGACGGATGCGGTCACCGCCAGCAGACAGGGCTCGGCCCCCAGCGCCAGGACCTCCATGAGCGCGACCCGGGCCGTGAAGCGCCCGACGAGCGGCCATGGCGCCGCGACGGTGTCCTCCGGCATGGCGCCGATCGCGGCCAGGGCATCGCACGCCGCCACCAGGTATCCGGCGCCGAGATCGACCGCGGCGGTGCCGCGCACCCTCATGCCGACGACCGCCGGCGCAGCGCCGTCGCCACCAGCCCGGCGCCGATGGCGTTGATGGCGGAGGCGATCAGCAGGGGCGCCAGCAGGGCCATGAAGAGACCCTGCGTCACGGGGCTGGGGATGAAGGTCAGGATGCCGGGCGCCACGATGCCGTTGCACACGATCGCAACCACGATCCCCGCCACCATCCCCAGCCTGCGCGCCGTGACCCCGGCCAGGGCGGCGCAGCCCGCCAGCTCAAGGGCCACGATCAGGTGGATGGGCACGGTGAGCGGAAAGCCGGCCGTGGCGGCGCTGGCCAGGTGGCCGAGGGCGGCGACGAGGGCGCCCTCGCCCGGCGAGAAGAGAAAGGCCGCCAGGTAGCCGGGCAGGGCGTCCAGGGCCGTCGTGCCGGTCGGGCTGGGGATCTTGATGAATGCCCCGACGGCCGAGAGGGCGATGAGCAGGGCCAGCCGGGTCAGGCGCCGCGTGCGGTCTCCGCGATCCGCTCGGCCATCCATTCCAATCCCTCCACCACCCGCGGTCCGGGCCGGATGATGAGGCGGTCGTCACACACCGCGACCCGCCCCGCGCGCACGGCGGCGATGGCGTCCCAGCCGGGCCGGGCCGCGATGCGGTCGGGGTTGGTCCGCTCGCATGCCCCGCACCAGGCCGCCAGGATCAGCTCCGGGTCGGCGGCGATCACATCCTCGGGCGCCACCACCGACCGCTCCTTCCGCACCCCGTCCGGCGGCACCCCGAAGACGTTGCGCCCCCCGGCGAGCTCGACGAAGCGGGCGACCCAGCCCGTGCCGGGCCGCAGGGGTCGCGGCCACTCCTCGAAGTACACGGACGGATGGCGTGGCAGCGCCGCGGCCCGCCGCCCGACCCCGTCCACCCGGGCCCGCATGGCGGCGATCGTGGCGGCCGCCCGCTCCGGGCGGCCGCAAACCGACGCCAGCAGCCGGATGGCCTGGTAAATGCCCTCGATGTCAACGGGGTTCAGCGCCAGCACCGTGGCGTCGCGGCGGACGAGGTCCCGGGCGATCTCGTGCTGCAGGTCGGACGACAGAAGCACCAGGTCGGGACGGAGGGCCAGCACGCGGTCGACGTCCACGCGCACGAAGCCTCCGACGACCTCCGCGCTCGCCTGCGCCTCCGGCGGCCAGTCGCAGTACCGCGTCACACCCACCAGGTGCTCGCCGAGGCCCAGGGCCCAGAGGATCTCCGTGTTGCTCGGCGCCAGCGACACGATCCGCATCACACCACCACCACCGAAAGCCAGTCGTATTCGCGGAGCGCCATCTCAGCCAGCGTGCAGCGGTCGAGCCGCTCCTCGGCCAGCGTGAGCCGGGAACCGACCAGGGCCGGTCGGCCGGGGGCCGCGCCGTTTTGCAGGAGGAGGCGCGCCAGGTCGGCCGGCCGCATGCTGGGCCCGACCAGCACGATGACGTGCCGCCCGCGGCGGTACGCTTCAAGCAGGAAGTCGCGCTCCTCGACGTTGCGGCGGTCCTCGTCGTGGAAGGAGAAAACCACGGCGCGGTGCAGCTCGATCCTGGCCGCGGCGGCCGCCGCCTGCACCGACGAGATGCCGGGGACCACCTCCACTTCCGCGCCCTCGTACAGCTCGAGCAGCCCGTCGAGCCCGCCGGAAATGGTTGGGTCGCCGATGCGCACGACCGCGGTGGCGGCGCCCGTCGCGAAGGCGGCGCGAGCGGCCTGCTGAGCCACCTGGCGGTAGTCCGCGGGCCGCTGCAGCCAGAGGTGCTTGCCGGCGACCAGGTCGCGGACGGGACCGAGGTTCAGCTCCCATGAGACCACCATGTCCGCCGCCTGCAGCGCCTCGCGGGCCGCCGGCGGCACGTGCGCCGGCCCGCCTGGACCGACCCCGACGATCGCCACCTTGGGCCTCATGGCGCCACCCCCAGTACGCTCAGGCGCAGGGCGCCCGTCACCGCAACCGGCGGGACCGTCGCCTTCCCCAGGCCCGTCATGGCGCCACCCCCAGCACGCTCAGGCGCAGGGCGCCCGTCGCGGGATCGGGGAAGACCGCCGCCTCCACGCCGAAGGCCGCCGCCACGTGGGCCGGCGTCAGCACCTCAGACGGCGAGCCGGCCGCCAGGACGGCCCCGTCGGCCAGCAGGACCTGGCGGTCGCAATACCGCGCGGCCAGCTCCTGGTCGTGCACCGAGGCCACCGCCGCGATGACGGCATCGACGGCCGCGCGCACGAGGTCGAGGACCGCGAGCCGGTGGCGGAGGTCGAGGTTGGCGGTGGGCTCGTCCAGCAGCAGCACCGCGGCGTCCTGCGCCATGGCACGCGCGAGGAGCAGGAGCTGGCGCTGCCCGCCCGAGAGCACGGCGGCCGGGTCGTCCTCCCGCTCGCCGAGGCCGGCCGCCCGGAGCGCGGCGCGGGCCGCCCCCACGTCACCGGGGCCCTCCTGCCTCTGCAGCGGGCGCAGGTGCGGGTAGCGGCCCATCAGGACGATGTCCAGGCAGGTGAAGTCGAGGTCGAGACGCGCCACCTGCGGGACCTGGGCC
Organism: Clostridia bacterium; assembly: GCA_027314765.1. Lineage (GTDB taxonomy): Bacteria > Bacillota > Sulfobacillia > RBS10-35 > JAJYVM01 > JAJYVM01. The sequence continues at coordinate 9,976 of DAHVAF010000192.1, forward strand.
ATCAGTCGGCCGAGATCGCGGGCCCGCAGCCGCCTGGGGTCGGCGCCGGCGACGCGGACCTGCCCCGCGTCGATGGGGATGTGACCCGCGACAGCCCGCAGGACGGTCGTCTTGCCGGCGCCGTTGGGGCCGATGAGGCCGACCAGCTCGCCAGGGGCGGCATCGAGATCGACCCCACGCAGGACGGGTCGGCCGCCCAGGCTGACACGCAGGCGGCGCACGCTGATCCCGCCACCGGCTCCCACGGCGGGCGCCGCGCTCATCCGCCCACCCCCGCGCGCTGCCGCCGCAGCAGGTAGAGAAAGAACGGGACGCCCAGGAACGAGGTGATGACGCCGACGCTGATCTCGGCCGGGCGGATGACCAGGCGCGCACCCAGGTCCGCCAGGATCAGGAACGCCGCGCCGCCGATGGCGCAGGCGGGCAGCAGCCGGCGATGGTCGGGCCCCACGACCAGGCGCAGCATGTGCGGCACCAGCAGGCCGACGAAGCCGATCGTGCCCGAGACGGAGACGCCGACGGCCGTCACCAGGGCACAGAGCGCGAGGAGGATGCGCTTCGTCCACTCGACGGGGACGCCCACGCCGCGCGCGGCGTCCTCGCCCGTGGCCAGAATGTTCAGCTCGCGGGCGAACAGCAGGCAGGCGGCACTCCCGGCCAGCACCAGCGGCACGGCGACGCCGACCTGCTGCCATGTCTCGCCGTCGAAGCCGCCCATCAGCCAGAGCACCATGGTCTGGATCTGGACCTCCTGGGCGAGGATCATCACGAGGCCGATGGCCGAGGTCATCAGCGAGCCGACGGCGATGCCCCCGAGCAGCAGGGTCAGCACCGGGGTGCGGCCGGCCCGCGTGGCAAGGCCGTAGACGGTCGCAGCCGTCAGCAGGGCGCCCACGAAGGCGATGCCCGGCAGCGTCCACAGGCTCACGGCCCCCAGGCCCGCGTAAATGGCGATCACGGCCCCCAGGCCGGCCCCGGCACTGACGCCCAGCACGCCCGGGTCGGCCATGGGGTTGCGGAACAGGCCCTGCAGCACGCACCCGGCCACAGCCAGACCCGTCCCCACCGCGCCGGCCACGATCACACGCGGCAGCCGGAGGTTCCACACAATATCGCGGACCAGGGCGGGCGCCGGCTGCCCGACCAGGGCCGCCAGCGTCTGCCCCAGCGGCAGGGGCGCTGAGCCCAGCGAGGCGCCGAGCCACACGGCGACCGCCAGGACCGCGGCCAGAATCGGCAGCACGATCGCGGGCCTCGCCGCGCGCGCCCGGACGGACCGTTGCCGCAGGACCACGGCCGCAGCGCTCGCCTCAGTGCCCAAAGACGCCGGGATGCAGGTCCGCCGCCACGACCTGGACGGCCTGCGCGAAGTACTGGCTCACGACGGACAGGTCCCGGTCGGGCAGGGCCAGCACGTGGTGGGCGGCCACGGCGGGCACGGCCGCCAGGACGGGATTCTTCATCAGCTTCGTCGCGAACCCGGGCTGGGAGGTGTCCGTCAGCAGCCAGTCGGGCTGAAGGGACGCCACCGTCCCCAGGGTGACCTGCTTCCAGCTCGTGATGCCCGCGGCGTCGGCCACGTTGACGCCGCCGGCATCCGTCACAAGCTGGTCCGGCGTGGTGCCCTTGCCGAAGACGTAGCCGTCCGAGGTGTAGTAGAGGAGGTGGACCGGCGGCACCCCCTTCAGCTTGGCGGCCACGGCCGCCAGCTGCTGGTTCATCTTCGCGACCATGGCGTGGGCGCCGGCAAGGTTGCCGACAGCCCGCCCCATGGTGAGGATGTGGCTCTGGATGTCCGCGACGCTGGAGAAGCTCGTGAACTCGATCACGGGCACGCCGGAGCCCTCCAGCTGCGTGACGACGCCGGGCGTGGTGTAGCTGGCGACAAAGACGAGGTCAGGCTTCAGGGCGAGGATCTGCTCCGCGTTCGCGGTCGAGAGCTGGGTGATGGAGCCGACATCGCCCGCCACCCACGACTCCGCCGGATCGGCCGCATACTTGGTCACGCCGACGACCCGGGACCGCGGGACCAGGCCGCCCAGCAGGATCTCGTCCGTGCCCTCGGTCACGGAGACGATGCGCTGCGGCTGGTGCGGGATCGTCACGCTGCGGCCGGTGTCGTCGATGATGGTGAGCGGGAAGGCGGAGGCGGAGCGGTTGGGGTGGACGGCCGGCTGGGCTCGTCCACATGCGGTGAGCAGCAGGAGCAGGATCGCGGCCACACCCATAAACCGACCCATTGCCAGAAGCGCCCCCTCAGAACCGAAGGTGGTACGCCTCGCGAACGGGCAGGTCTCCTGGCTCCCGCGTCATCGCCCTGGCGCCGCCCCTTCCCGCCCGGCGGAGAGCCAGGCAGTGGGGCGATCGGGGCTCGTCGGGGACAGTGGCGGCACCGCGCCGGCTCACGCGCCCAGGGGGGCGCGCTCCGGACTTCCCTATTCTCCCTGCCGGTGGCAGGGCACCCGTCCGCGTTGTGGACTCATCCTACACCGCCCGTGCCTCCCGGTCTAGAACTCGATGCCCCGCGCCGCCTTGATCCCCTGCTGGTAGGGATGCTTCACCAGGCGCATCTCCGTGACGAGGTCCGCGTACGCGACGATGTCCGGGTGCGCGCCACGCCCCGTCAACACCACGTGAAGCGCCGGCGGACGCCGGCGCAGCAGATCGATGACGTCGGCGGCCGTGAAGACCTCCGCGACGGGCAGCTTCTTCAGGGCCAGCGCGTAGTTGATCTCATCGAGCACGACGAGGTCGTAGGGGCCCTGCAGCACGACCTCCTGAGTCTTCGCCCAGGCCGCGCGCAGGGCCGTCATGTGCTCCTCGGGAGTCTTCGTCCAGGTGAAGCCGACGCCCATGGGGATGTAGTCGAAGCGCGGCAGCATGGCCGCCGCCTTCAGCTCCCCGGGCTTCCACTGGCCCTTGATGTACTGCAGCACGCAGACGCGCAGGCCGCCGCCCACGGCGCGGAAGGCGGTGCCGAGAGCAGCGGTGGTCTTGCCCTTGCCGTCGCCCGTGTTGATGATGACGAGCCCGCGCTCGGCCTGCTTGTCCGATGCGCTCGAATCGTCCGTGGACTCCATGAGAAGCGCCCCCTCCGATCCGAAACTGGTGGGCGTCGCGGGCGGGCAGGGACTCCTCGGCTCCCGGCCCATCGCCTTTGCGCCGGCCTCTCCCATCCGGCATGAGCCGGGCGGTGGGCCGGCGCGGCTCACCGGATATCGTGGCGGCACCGCGCCGGCTTGGCGCACCCACCCGTTGCCGAGCACGCTACGCAGCAGGCGCGCTCCGGACGTCTCCACCCTGCCTGCCGCGGGCTCGACGCGCCCGCGCGCAGCCGAGGCCGCCCAGCAGCCGCCCCACGTGGGCCACGGTTCCGAAGTAGTCCTCCACGAACACGTTCTCGTCCGGCGCGTGCACGTGGGCGCCGGCGTGGCCGCAGCCCATGCCGGATACGCAGTCAAGGCCCAGCTCCTCCTTGAAGAGGAACATGGGACCCGTGCCGGCCCCGCGCGGCTGCAGGCGGACGTCCTCGCCGTACGTGGCGCGCGCCGCCGCCAGGGCCGCCTGGGCCAGGGCCCCGTCCACCGGCGACTGCGACGGGTTCTCGGCGCTCAGCACCTCCATCCCGACGTCGCGGAAGCCCCTGGCGTCGAGGTGGGCGCGGATCTTGGCGGCGATGTCCGTCGCCCGCTGGTCGGGCACGAGGCGGCAGTCGATCTTCGCCCTCGCGACCTTGGGCAGCACCGTCTTGGTCCCCGGTCCGCCGTAGCCGGACGTGATGCCGCAGATGGTGCAGGTGGGCTGGAAGAGGAGCTTGGTGGAGAGCTCGAGGCCGGTGAGCCCGTTGATGAAGGCGTCAATGCCCCAGTTCGCCTTCATCCGCTGCTCCTCGAGCGGGTTCTCGCGCAGGAGCGCCAGCTCCGTGGCCGTCGGCGCCCTGACGGCGTCGTAGAAGCCCCCGACCAGGCAGCGGTCGGCGGCCACGTCCTTCAGGGCGTGCAGGGCCTCCACCAGGCGCCAGGCCGGGTTCGGCACGATGGCGGCCTGGCTGCTGTGCAGGTCCTGGTTGGCGGCGCGGGCCGTCAGCTCCACGTAGCAGATGCCCTTGACCCCGCAGCTGATGGCGGGGCGGCCGCTCGCGTCCTTGCCGCCGCTCTCCCAGACGACGCCGACCGCGCCCTTCAGCCGCTCGCCGTAGCGGTGCGTGAACTCCTCCAGATGCGGGCTGCCAATCTCCTCCTCGCCCTCGAAGACGAAGCGGAGGTTGCAGGGCACGCTGCCCGCCCCCCGCAGCCAGCACTCGGTCGCCTGCAGGCGCGTCAGCAGGTTGCCCTTGTTGTCGGCCACCCCGCGCGCGTAGATGCGGCCGTCGCGGATCTCCGCCCCGAAGGGCGGCGCCGTCCACTCGTCCAGCGGCTCGGGCGGCTGCACGTCGTAGTGGTTGTAGAAGACGAGCGTGCGCGGCGCGCCGGCGTCGATCTCCCCGTAGACGACGGGGTGGCCGGAGGTCGGGCAGAGCTCCACGCTGGCGCCAAGCCCGCGCAGGCGGGCGGCGACCAGGTGGGCCATCTCCGCCATGCCCACCCCCTGGGCGGCGATGCTCGGCTGGCGCAGAAAGCCCTGCAGCTCCCCCAGGAACGCGTCGCGGCGGGATTCGAGATAGGTGAGCGCGGTGTCCGTGGCGATGGCGACCGACCTCCCCTGAATGCGTCCGGCATGGCCTTGAATGCGTCCGGCATGGCCTCCGCCCTCCCTGGCGCCGGATGCTACGGGGTTCGGTGCGGCGCGCCCCCCTCCTCCAGCATGCGGTAGACGGCCCCGATGTCCAGGTGGCGGCGCAGGGCGGCAGCCAGCTCGTCCAGCGCCGCGTCCACCGCCGACGGCCCCGGCCCGGCATCCACCAAGGGCGGCAGGCCGCGCCGGGCGCGCAGCCCGTTGATCCAGCGCAGCCGGAACCCGTCGTTGTCGAAGAGGCCGTGGAGGTAGGTGCCGATGACGCGGCCGCCGCGGTCCGACGCCGAGCCCACCCCATCCAGCCAGGCCCGCGCGCCGGGGCCGAGCCGTGTGTCGCCGGCGTGGATCTCATAGCCATGCAGGCGCTCGCCCGTCGCCCGCTCGACCGCCTCCGCCGGCTGTGCCCGCTTGGCCGGCGCAAAGACGGTGGCGACATCCAGCAGCCCGAGCCCCGGTGCCGACGCCGGCCGGCCGCCGTCGACGCCGAGGGGGTCGTCGATGCGGCCGCCAAGCATCTGATAGCCGCCGCAGAGGCCGACGATGCGCTGGACGCGGCCCAGGGCCGCGTCCCAATGTCGTTCCCGTAGCCACGCGAGGTCGGCCAGCGTGTTCTTGGAGCCCGGCAGGACCAGGGCGTCCGGCTCGCCCATGTCCGAAGGCTCCCGCACGAAGCGCACGCGCACGCCGGGCGTCCGGGCCAGCGCGTCGAAATCCGTGAAGTTGGCGATGCGAGGCACCGCGACCACAGCGACTTCAATGTCGGCACCGTCGCCGGGCCTCGCATCGCCCGTTTCGACCGCAACCGCGTCCTCCTCGGGCAGGCGGAGGTCCAGGTAGGGCAGGACCCCCAGCACGGGTACTCCGGTCCTGTCCTCCAGGAACCTGACGCCGTCCGTGAAGAGGTTCGGGTCACCGCGAAAGCGGTTGACCACGACACCCTTGACCCGGGCGCGCTCGTGCGGCGGCAGCAGATCCAGCGTCCCGATGATCGAGGCGAAGACCCCGCCGCGGTCGATGTCGGCGACCAGGATGACGGAGGCATCCGCCAGCTCCGCCACGCGCATGTTGGCGATGTCGCGGTCCTTCAGGTTCATCTCGGCCGGGCTGCCGGCCCCCTCGATGATGACGATCTCGTACTCGGCCGCAAGGCGACCGTACGCCGCACGCACCGCGGCCCAGGCCTGCACCCGCACGTCCGCGTAATACGCCGCCGCCGCGTGGATGCCGACGGGCCGGCCCAGGAGGATGACCTGGGAGCGGGTGTCGGCCGTCGGCTTCAGCAGCACCGGGTTCATGTCCGCCGTCGGCTGCAGCCCGCAGGCCTGCGCCTGCAACGCCTGGGCGCGGCCGATCTCGCCGCCGCCGGGCAGGGCGGCCGCGTTGTTGCTCATGTTCTGGGACTTGAAGGGCGCCACGCGCCAGCCGTCCTGGCGCAGCAGCCGGCAGAGCCCGGCAGCCAGCCAGGACTTGCCCACGGAGGAGGCGGTGCCCTGCACCATCAGCGCGCGGGCCATGCCACCAGCCCCTTCGCCATCTCGGGCGCCGCCGCCAGGTGCACGTGCAGGTAGCTCGCCACCACACGGCCATCGGCGAAGCCGTCGGGCCGCCCGCCCAGCAGCCACGCGGGCCGCGCCGGGTCCATCCCCTCGGCGCGGGAGTGATGGAACTCGTGGCCGCGCACCGGCTCCGGCACGAGGGGGTTGCCCGGGCCGGGCAACCCCTCGCGGTAGCCGAACCCGGCCAGCCGCTCCGTCATGAAGGTCTCGCCTGGGATCACACCTGCAAGCGGAGAGCGCCGACCCTGGAGGTCCGTGCCGGCCTGGGCCAGGTAGATGAGGCCCCCGCACTCGGCGTAGATCGGACCCTGAAAGCGGCGCACAGCCTCAAGTGCCGGTGTGTTCGCGGACAGCGGCTCGTAGAAGACCTCCGGGAAGCCGCCCCCGAAATACAGGACATCCGCCTCGGGCGGGCTATCGCGCAGGGGGCTCCAGAACCGGAGATCCGCCCCGCGGTGCCGCAGCAGATCGAGTCCGTCCTCGTAGTAGAAGTGCAGAGCCTCATCCCGCGCGACCGCGATTCGCGTGGTCGCGGGGGCGGCCTCGCCAGCAAAGAGGGCAGGCGCGGCTGGCGTCAGGGGCGGGGCGCTCCTCGCCGCCGCGAGGAGCGCGTCCCAGTCCAGCAGCGGCTCGATCCAGTCCGCCAGGGCGTCCACCCACCCCCGCCCCCGCTCCACCGCGGGGACGAGGCCCAGATGCCGCTCCGGCGCGGCGATCCGGTCGTCGCGGGGCAGCATCCCCCAGAGGGGTTGGCGCATACCGGCCCGAACCGCGGCGGCATGGGCCTGCCCCGCGATTCGGTTCACGACCACGCCGGCGACCCGCACATTCGGATCATAGGTCGCAAAGCCCCACGCCGTGGCGGCCACGCTGCCCGCGGCCGCGCCCGCGTCGACCACCAGAAGCACGGGGGCTTCAAACGCGCGGGCCAACTCAGCGGCGCTTCCCGCGCCGCCGGCGCCGGCCCGCCCGTCGAACAGCCCCATGACGCCCTCGATGACAGCGATATCCGCCGGCTGGCGGGCGAAAAGCTCGCGGCAAGCCGGCAGCCCCAGCATCCACCCGTCGAGGTTTCGCCCCGGCCGGCCGCACGCCAGCGTGTGAAAGCCCGGGTCGATGAAGTCCGGCCCGGCCTTCCAGCCCTGCACGCGGAGGCCGCGCCGCCGCAGGTGGGCCATCACCGCCACCGCCACGGTCGTCTTGCCTGCCCCGGAGGAGGGCGCCGCGATCACCAGCCGCGGGATGTCCATGGCGTTCAGTGCAGCGGCTCGCGCCCCTGCGCCACCTGCAGCTTGCACCAGGCGAAGATCGCGTCGTAGGCGGGCAGCGCCGCGTCGATCTTCTCGTGGTCCCGCTCGCCGTAGGTCTGGCCGAAGCCGAGCGCCATGGCCCGCATCCCGCCCGCCTCCGGCTCGACGCCGGTATCGGCGAAGTGGTCGGCGTCGTGCACGATGCTGGCCATCAGGAGCATGGCGGGGTCGCTGGTGAGGTTATGGTGCGCCGCCAGCTGCTCGAAGCTCGTCAGGGTGTCGGTGCCGCCAAGTGGCGCCCCCTTCGCGTGGTAGGCCGTCGCACCCTCGCGCTCGGCCGTCGCCAGCAGCTGCTCGACCGGCACGAAGAGCAGCTCCGCCTGCGGGTCGATGAACCGCTTGATCAGCCAGGCGCTGGCGATCCGGTCGATCAGGGCGTTCCTACGCGTCACCCACTTCACGGGCGGACACCTCCGTGGGCTGGATTGGCGGGCGGCCAGCGTTGAACCTTCGAGTGCTTCTCAGGTTTTCCTGGCTCCAGCGGGGGGCGTCCCGATTCCCTGCCTCCCTCGAAAAAGGCCACAAACGGGAACCAGGCATCCGCAAAGCTGGCCGAGCGGGGGCTTCGGCAAGAGCGGAGGCACGGGGCGCGCGGTGGTTGCCGGGGCGAGGCGCAATGAGGGTAGTCTCCCTCGCGGGGTCACGCTGATCAGGCGTGCCGACAATATGTGGTGCGCCAGCTTGGCCCGGGTCCGACTCTCGCCTCGCACTCGCAGTAGCAGCGAAGCAACGACCTCAGCCACGGCCACCGCACGCTTGCACGCGATCTTCGCCAGCCGGCTTTTTCATCCTGCGTGGTGCCGGCCAGCGGCCGGCATGGGGGACGTTCGTGAAACGAGGCAGCCCCGTGCCAGGGTGCCCTCGCTCAAGCTACATCCCGCGGAACCATGAGCCGACGCGCTCCGGGCGGTTGACAGCGTTACGCGCAACGGGGGCTTTGCGGCGTTCGTCGCGGTAGTTCGCGCCCAGGTCGTTGTGGTGAGTCCCGTCGCGCAGCATGTAGTACGCAATTCTGAGCATGTGGCGACCGACGGCGACGACGGCCGGCGGGGTCCGGGAACCCGCGCCGGCAAAGGGTCAGCGAGAGGCAAGCCCCCGCCAAGTAGCGGGGGCTTGCCGGCGGATGAAGGTGGGCCCGTCCTCTCGACTTACGCCCCCTGGTTTTTCAGCACCAGCGCCAGGACCTTGGCGGCCTGGGCCCGGGTGGTCGGGCCGAGGGGCTGGAATGTGCCGTCGGGGAAGCCCCTGAGGTAGCCGGCCGCCACGGCGGCCTGGGTGGCCGCGGCCGCCCAGGGGTCGATGCTCCCCGCATCCGCGAAGCCCAGGGCGGCGGTGCCCGTCAGCTTCAGGGCCCGGGCCAGCACGACGGCCAGTTGCTCGCGGGTCACGATCCCGTTCGGAGCGAAGGCAGTCTGGCTGACGCCCTGAACGATGCCGGCCTGCGCGGCGGCCGCGACGTAGGGCGCGTACCAGGCTGACGGGACGACATCGGCGAAACCGGTCTGCCCGCTGCCCGTCTTGAGACCAAGGGTCAGGTCGAGCAGCTTGACGAACTGCGCCCTGGTCAGGGATGCGTCAGGCTGGAAGGCGCCGCCTGGGAAGCCGTCCACGATCCCCCGGCAGGCCAGGGTCTCGATTTGGGGCGCCGCCCAGTAGGTCGCTGCGACGTCGGTGAAGGTGGTGTTGCACGTCGGCGCCGGGGCTGCCGGGCTGTAGGTGAACTGGTCGGCGGCGCCGGTCGGGCTGGTGCCGCCGGGCGTCGTCACCGTCAGGTCGACGGTGCCGGTCCCGGCCGGCGAGGTCGCGGTGAGCTGGTTGTTGGAGACGATGTTGAAGCCGGTGGCCGCGTTGCCGCCGAACTGCACGGCGGTGGCCGCGCTGAAGCCGCTGCCGGTGACGGTCACCTGGGTGCCGCCGGCGGCCGGGCCCGAACTCGGCTGTATGCCCGTCACCGCGGGGGCGTTCACGACCGGCGCGCCCCCGCCCCCGCCGCTGCCGCTGCCGCTGCCGCCGCCGCTGCTCGGCGCCGGTGCGACCAGCGCGAAGACCGTCCCGTAGAGGTCGCTGATCGCCGGCTGGCTGCTGGCGCCGGCGCTGAACTGCAGGCAGTTGGGCGCCTGGAAGGTGGCCGCCGGGCTCACCTGCCGCCAGGCGGACAGGGTCGGGTTCCACCACTCCATCACGTCGCTGCTGACCACGTTGCACTCCGTGACGGCAACGGTGCTGAAGCTGTTGCCGACTGAAACCGCGGCGTCGAAGTACTGCTCGGCGGTGCCGCCCGTCACCGCGGCGGTGCCTGTCGGGTTGCTCGTACCGTACTGAGCGACGGCGAATATCCCGCTGCCGCAGCCCGTCTCCGAGGTCTGGCCGTAACTGGCCGTGGAGGCGTCGCAGCCGCCGGCGCTCTCGGCGGTATTGGTGCCCTGGACCGTCGTGCCCTGCGGGGTGACGATGACCACCATCTGGGCCCGGTATGTGGTTCCGTAGACGGCGGCCGACACCGTGACCGCGCCGGCGTCGCTCGGGGCCGTGAAGGTGGAACTGTAGTTGCCGTAGACATCGGTCGAGACGGTGGACGGACTGACGGTGCCGTTGTTCGCGCCGAGAAGCACCTGAGCGCCCGGGTCGTTGGCGACCGTGCCGGAAAGCGTGGCCGAGCCCCCGGCCACCACGCTCTCGGGGCTCGCCAGCAGCGAGATCGACGGCGGCTGCGCGTTGAAGGTGATGCCGGCGCTGGGGTTGGCCGCCTGGGTATCCGCCGAGGTGGCCACCGAGAAGTCGGCGGCCGGGTCGCTGGCAGCCGCCGGGTTGGTCACCCCGGAGGCAACGACCGTCACGGCCGTCGAGGCGTTC
>DAHVAF010000195.1 GCA_027314765.1 Clostridia bacterium
GTCGAGACGCCCAGCGTCAGGTCCAGCATCTTGGCGAACTCCGCCCGCGTCACGTTGCCGTCGGGCTGGAAGGTGCCGTCCGGGTAGCCGGCGATGACCTGCGCGCCGAGCAGCGTCGCAATCGACGCAGCGGCCCAGTAGCTGGCCGGCACATCGCTCAGCTGCGCCGGGTTGGCCAGCACGACGAGGGTGCCGGGCGCGGTGATGTCGGCGCTGACGGTGCCGGTGGCGGCGTCCACCGCCGTCGGCAGGTAGTGCCAGGCGCCGTCGGCGAACACCCCGAGCCGCTGCGGAGGCAGGCCGCCCAGCGCCGTCGCGTCATACTTCAGGGTCGCGGTCAGGGGCTGGCTCGGCGTCGCGCCGCTCAGCACCACGTATGGGCTGGCCGCCGCCGCGCCACCCGGCAGGGCGGGGGCGTCCGCCGGCGCCGTGGCCGACGTGGTGGCCGTCAGGGTCGCGCCCGCCGGGATGGCGCCCGCCGGCACCGTCATCGTCAGCGTGCCATCCGCGGTGGCGAGGCTGCCGCCGGTTGGGCCGACGCTGGCCGCCGTGGCGCCGGAGGTGGTGCTGCTGCTGCTGGACGAGGTGGACGACGAGGACGACGACCCGCTGCTGCCGCTGGTCGTGCCGCTCGCGGTGCCAACGGTGACCGACTGGCTTGCGCTGGTGCCGCTGCCCGCCGCGTTGGCGGCGCTGACCGCCAGCGTGTGCGTGCCGTCCGTCGCCGCCACGAAGCTGGAGAAGGCGCCACCGGAGACGGCGATGGTCTTCAGCGCCGAGCCGTCCCAGATGACGGTGGCCTGCGTGATCGACGTGTCGCTCACCGTGCCCGCGAAGCTGACGGTGGTGCCGCCGACCGTGGCCGTGCCGACGGAGACGACGGGCACCGTCTGCAGCGTGACGGCCACGGTGGCCGTGCCGCTGGTCGAGCCCGTCTGCTGGTTGTTGTCCGTGATGGTGACCGTGATGGAGTTCGCGCCGGCCGCCAGATCGACGGAGGCGTTGAACGAGCTGCCGCTGATCGTCACGGCCGCCGGCGTGCCGCCGTTGAGGGCGAGCGTCCCGCTTGCCGTCCCGGTGATGCCACTGATCGTGCCCTCCACGGTGAGCACCGCGTTGGTCACGGTCTGGCCGTTCTCGGGCGAGCTGATGGTGACCGAGGGCGTCGCGAAGGCCGCAGGCGCGCCGATCGCGAGGGCGCCGCCGAGCAGGAGGCCGCCGGTCGCGAGGGCCGCGATGGCCCGCCGCAGAGTGCTGCGCTGTCCGTCCACCGTGTTCGATACCCCGCCTTTCCTATCGGTGGGGCCGGCCGTGCTGCCGGCCCCGCCACCATGGTTCCGGTTGCGGCTACTGGATGCTCAGGTTCTGGCCGGACAGGGGCGCCGACGTCACGGTGACGGACAGGGTGCTGCCGGATGTCGTCGTGGTCGCCGGCGAGTACGCGCTCAGCACCCAGGTGGTGCCCCCGCCGGTGAGGTTCAGCGTGTACTGGCCGCTCGCGTTGGTCGTGGTCGTCTCGATCTGGCTGGAATCGGCCGCGTTCGTGGCATCCACCTCGACGCCGCCCGTGGCCACGCCGCCCACGGTGACCGTGCCGGACACCGTCTGGCCGCTGGAGAGCTGGAAGTTGCCCGTCGCGGTGGCGCCGCCGCTCACGGTCTCGGCCGAGCTGGAAAGCGCGTCCGTGTATCCGGCGGCGTGGACGTGGAGCATGTACGAGCCGTCAGCGACGGCGATGGTGTACGTGCCGTCCGACCCGGTCAGGGCCTGGAAGATCGTCTGGGTGGCGGCGTCGCCGGCCGTCACGACCGCGTTGGCGATGGGATTGCCGGAGGCGTCCGTCACCGTGCCGGTCAGGGTGTCGGGCAGGGTCGCACCCACCGTCAGGCTGATCCCCGAGATGCTGGCCGAGCTGGCGGTCTCGCTCTGGGCGCCGCTGGGCAGGTAGCCAGGGGCCACGGCGCTCACGGACCACGTGCCGGCGGAGACCGGCATCTGCCAGGTGCCGTCGTTGCCCGTGACGGCCGTGACCGGCGGCAGGCCGGGGTGGCCGGTCAGGCTGGCGCTCACAGTGGCGTTGGCCAGCGGCGTCGTGCCGCCCGGCTCGTAGACCGTGCCGGAAAGGACCACGTTGCGCGCCGTGGCCGCCGAGATGTCGAGGTTGACGGTGGCGGTGCTCGTCCCGGCGCTCATGCTGGGCGAGGCGACCGCCGCGATGGCGGAGGTGTCAAACTGCCGCGTGTGCACCGTCAGGTCCCACACGCCCGCCCCCACGTTGAGGCTGTATGAACCGGTGGGGCCGCTGGTGGTCGAGACCGGCGGCTGGCCGACCTGGGTGGCGACGACCTCGGCGCCCGGAACGGGGTTGCCGTTCGCCGTCACGCTGCCCGAGATCGTGTACGGGAGCTGGGCGCCCAGGTTGACGCTGGCGGTGTAGGCGCCTGTGCCGGCGGTCGTGTCGACCTCGACTGGCGCGGAGATCCCGTAGCCCGGCGCCATGACGACGACGTTCCAGATGCCCTTGCTGACGTGGATGGTATCCTGGCCGGCGGCGCTGGTCTCGGGCGGATTGCCGTCGCCGGGCACAAAGTCGCCGTTGTCATTGAAGGCGCCGACCAGCGCGCCCGAGATCGGCAGGCCGCCCGCCCCGCCCACCACGCTCACCGTGATCACCTGGTTTTGGGCGGACATGGCGACCGTCGCGAGCTGCGGGCTGCCGGCCGTCAGCGACACGTTGCGGCCCGCCACGCTGATGGCGGCGGATGCCCCGCTGCCGGTGATCGTGACGGTGAACTGGCGAAAGGTGGGCAGGCCGGTGGGCGAGGGGACCGCGGCGCCGACCTGCCACGTCCCCGCCGTCAGGTGCAGGTGCAGGCGGCCCGTGGTGCTGTAGTCGCCGGGCGTGCCGTCCGAGTTCATCTGCGGCGATGCGAACACGCCGGGGCCCGCGGGACCGCCGCCGGGACCGCCGGGACCTCCCGGCCCGCCGGGTGCGGCGCCCTGCGTGGCGAAGGCGAACGCCTGCGGCGGTGTCGCGCCGCCGACGGTGACCGCGATGTCGAGGGGCACGTCGTAGGCCGTCAGCGAGATGTTGTCGGTCACCGTCTGGCCCGTGCCGGACCCGATGACCAGCTGGCCGTTGCTCAGGTCAGCCGACGGGCTGACGCTCTGGGCCATGTTGAGGGTCTGCAGGGGCTGGCCGCCGGCTGTCTGCCCGTTGAGCTGCAGCATCCACGTGCCCTGGCTGATCGGGATGGAGAAGTTGCCGCTGCCGTCCGTCTGCCCGAAGGCGAAGCCGGCGCCGCTCAGGTTGACGAAGCTGATGGGCGCATTGGCCACCGGCGAACCGAGGGCCGTCACGGTGCCCGTCACCGTGGCGTTGGCCGGCTGCAGCACGATGTGCAGGCTGAGGCCGCTCGCCGTCACGCTCTCCTGGGCCGTGTAGGTCACCAGGTTGTGCGGGTTGCCGCTGAACGGCGGCTGCACGTTCAGCCCGTACTGCCCGGTGGCTGGCAGCGAGATCGAGAACGTGCCGTCGGCGGCCGTCATGCCCTGGCCGCCCGGGGGCGGGCTGGACGGGGACGGGCCGCCCGTGCCGCCGCCTGTGCCCTGCACCATTTGGAACATGTTCACGAAGGCGCCGCTCAGGGGAAGGTTGGTCGTGCCGTCATAGACCACGCCGGTCACCGTGGCGGCCGGTGCGGCCAGTTGCGCGGGCGCGCTCAGCGCGTTGGCCCCGGCGTTGATGGTCACACTGGTCTGCTGCTGCACGTAGGCCAGGCCCTGGGGGTTGATGTTCAGCTGATACGTGCCCGCCGCCGGCATGGGCAGCGTGAAGCCGCCGTCGCCGCCGGTGAAGGTCGGGCCGAAGCCGCCGCCGCCCGCGCTGAAGGCCTGCACCTGCACGCCGCCGATCGGGCTGCCGTGCGTGTCGGTGACCGTGCCCGTGAGCCACTGCGCCGCCGTGCTCGGCGGTCCGCCGGCGGAGTATTGGTTGCCGGCGGTGTCGGCGTAGGCGACCTGCATCCCGTCGGTGGCGTGCACACCCCCCGACGGGCTGAAGGACAGGGATGCGCTGCCGTTGGCGTTCGCGGTGGGCGTCACCGAGACGGTGCTGCCGTTGTAGTTGACCTGGATCGAGCCGGTGCTCACGGTGCCGCCGCCGTGGGCAAAGAGGGTCAGGCTGACCGTGGTGCCGCTCGGCGGCCCCATCTCCAGCAGGGAGTTGTCGAGGCCCACCGGCGCCGAGTCGGTGTAGGTCGCGGTATAGACGGAGTAGGCCACCGTCAGGGGGGATGGGGCGGGCAGCGGCTGCACGTTGTACTGGTAGTTGGTTGAAGAGCCGCCGCCGGGGTTGGAAGCTGACGGGCCGATCCCAGAGCCTCCGTAGGTGACCGCCGGCTGGGCGATTCCGCTCGGCACGTTCACGTTGAGCATCATGAAGCCGCTGTTGGTCCAGAGGACCTTTCCCGCCGGGACGCCGGCGAGGTTCGGGTTCTCCGTGACCCCGGCGCCCGCGGACGCGACGCCGGCCGCTAAAGGAACGGTCGCGACGACCATGGCCAGGCCCACGACCCAGGCATCAAGACGCCTTCTCACCCTGCATCCTCCGTCTCTCGGCGACCGCTGTGCTCGGTCCGGGTGCCCCAACCCCGTTGGAGCGGTCGATCCTCGTATCGCAGCGACAAGGGCGGTTTGTTAGCTGCGCCACACTCGTGCGCGCCGTGCGCGCCGTGCGCGGCGGGGCGCGGGGTTGACCTGAAGTAGGTACTTTGTGGCCCGCATTACTCTTTCGAAGGGATTGAATACACGGGGCCGCGAATAGGCCGGGCCGTGGCGCGGCGGTATGGCGAGATTGGCGGCCGGCTGGCGAATCGGGCCTACGAGGATGTCCGCGCGCGCATCCTGGGCGGCGACCTGACGCCCGGCAGCGTCCTGACGGAAGGCGCGCTCGCCGTGGAGCTCGGTATGTCCAAGACGCCGGTGCGCCTGGCGCTGCGCGCCCTGCTGCATGAGGGCCTGCTCGAGGTCGGTCCGGGCCACCGCATGATGGTGCGGGGCTACTCGCCCGAGCACCGAAGCGAGATTCTCGCGGTGCGCGAGGCGCTGGAGCGCATCGCCGTGGTGGGGGCGTGCGCGCACATGCCGGTGGAGGAGTTGGACGACCTCCACGTCCTGCTGCGGCGGCAGCAGCGGGCGGCCCTGGCCGAGAACGAGGCCGTCTTCATCGAGCTGGACGAGGAGTTCCACCTGCGCATCGCCGCCGGCGCCGGCCTGCGGGTGGTGCCGACCATCCTCAGCCAGCTGCGGGGGTTCGTGCGGGTGATGCGGCTCGGGACGGTGCGGGCGCGCGGCCACCTCCTGCAGGTCCTGGCGGAGCACCAGCGGCTGCTCGACGCGCTCGAGACGCGCAGTCCCACGGAAGCCCTTGCCGCCCTCCAGGAGCACCTGCGAACGGCCGACTACCCGCGCGCGGAGCCCGGCGGCGGCCCCTGAGCGTCCTGGCGCCCCAGCCCGCTCACCCACGGAGGTGGGAGACGTGTCTTCGACCGAGGCGGTCATGCGGCGCGCGATCCTGGCCGCGACCCAGAACAGGGGCGTGTCCACATTTGTGCGCCGGCACGGGATGCGCATGGGCGCCGCCCGCTTCGTGGCCGGCGAGGAGATCGACACGTGCATGGCCACGCTGCGGCGCCTGGACGCCCAGGGCCTGCACACCAACACAACCCTGCTCGGGGAAGGGGTGAACGACAGGCAGGCCGCCCGCAGGGTGGTGGTGTCCTACCGCGAGATCCTGGACCGGATCGCCCAGGCGGGGCTGCGGACGAACGTCGCCCTCAAGCTCACCCACCTCGGCCTGGCGCTCGGCGAGGACTTCGCGCATGACAACCTGGCCGAGCTCCTGACCCATGCCGCCGGGCACCACAACTTCATCCGCATCGACATGGAGAACTACCCCGTGCTCGATGCCACGCTGCGGATCTACCGGCGGCTGCGAACCGAGGGTCATGAGAACGTCGGCACCGTGCTCCAGGCCTACCTCTACCGGACGGCGCGGGACCTGGAGGATCTGCTGCCGCTCGCGCCCAACCTGCGCATCGTCAAGGGCGCCTACCTGGAGTCCCCCGAGGTGGCCTATCCCAAGAAGCCGGACGTCGACGCCAACTACCTCAGGATCGCGGAGCGGGCGGTCCTCGCGGGCGGGCACACCTGCATCGCCACCCACGACGAGCGCATCATCGACCACATGATCGCCTTCACGGACCGAAACGGCATCGCGCGCGACCGCTTCGAATTCCAGATGCTTTACGGCGTGCGGCCCCAGCTGCAGCTCGATCTTGTGCGGCGTGGCTACAAGGTGCTTGTCGCCACTCCCTTCGGGCCGGAGTGGTACTTCTTCTTCATGCGCCGCCTCGCGGAGAGGCCCGCCAACCTGGTCTTCGTGGCCCGCAACTGGTTCCGCCGCTGAGGCGGCAAGAGGAGGCGTACCGTTTGGCAAGGTCTCGCTGGGCCCTGCGCGTCGCGTCGATGGCGGCCGGGCTCGGGCTCCTGACGGCGGCGTGCGGTGGCGGCGCCAGCAGCACACCCGCGTCGGCGCCTGCAACCGCCTGCTGAACCGCGTCGATGCCCTGCGCGAGCCGGTGCGGTACTGGCTGCGCCAGGACGCGACGGCGGGGGTGGCGTCCGCCCTGCTGGCCGAGCTCGACGACATCCGCGGCCGCCTGATCGACGTCCACATGCGCGGCAGCCAACTCTATGCGAGCGGGCTGCACGAGAAGCTCAACGCGATCGTCGCCTCCGTGGACAGCGCGGACTTTGCGCCGCCGGCGCAGGCCCGGGAGGTGTTCGCCCAGCTGTCGGCGGAGCTGGCCAACGAGGAGGCGCGCTTCGGCTCGGCGCTGGCCGAGGGCCTGCGAGCCCTGAACGGCGCCATCGCCGCCGCGGGCCTGCCACCGGTGCCGGCGCCGCTCGCCTGAGGCGCCCACGGGCGGGCGGCGAACGACCTGCCGGCCCGCGTGTCCCCTGGACGGCCGCCTGGTTCGGCGCTGGCCAAACAACCGCGAGCCCTGAACGGTGCCAACGGAGGCGGCGCCGCCCGCCTGAAGCTCCCACGGGCCAGCGGGAAGCGCCCCGCGGCCACCGGTGCTGGCGCCGCCGCTTGAGGTTCGCACGGGCCGGTGGGGACGGGTCCGCCGGCCCGCCGGCCCCCGGTTGCCCCGCCCCGAATTCGCCGGGCCGAGCCTGGCCGCAGGGGCAGGCCCTTCCGCATGCGCGAACTGCCCGCCCCGGGCGGGAGGGTCGAGCCCCTCGGGAATCGAAGGGTTCCCGTCGGAGGTCGAGCCCCCATCGCCACCGAGTCCGCCGTCGCCGCCCTGGAGACCACCGCCGCCCCCATCACGGTCGCCGACCGCCGCTCGCGGCTCGGCATCCTCACGACCGCCCACATGATGACCCACATGCGCGCGGCGGTGCTGCCGCTGATCTACCCGCTGCTGATGCCGGCCATGGGCTTCGGCTACGTGCAGCTTGGCCTGATGCTCTCCATCACGCGCGTCGTCGGCGGCCTGATGCAGGGCATCTGGGGCTCGGTCGCGCGCAAGATCCCGGCCCAGCGCCTCATCGCGGGCGAGCAGGTCGGCGTGGCCATGGGCCTGGCCGTGACGGCCGCCAGCCACAGCTACGGCGAGCTGACGGCGGCCGTGACGTTCGGCCAGGTGGCGCAGAGCCCGCACCACCCGCTGGCCTCCGCCATGCTGAGCCGCTGGTTCGGCAAGGAGCGCGGCCACGCCCTCGCGGTGCACTTCTCGGGCGCCAACCTGGCCACGGTCATCAGCCCGCTCATCGCCACGTTCCTGCTGGCGCGCTGGGGCTGGCGCGACG
Source organism: Clostridia bacterium (assembly GCA_027314765.1). Lineage (GTDB taxonomy): Bacteria > Bacillota > Sulfobacillia > RBS10-35 > JAJYVM01 > JAJYVM01. The sequence goes on from DAHVAF010000195.1 coordinate 7,882, forward strand.
CCCTCTACGTCTTCGCCGTTCCGGCCCTGGCCTGCTCCGCCCTGGTGCTGTTCCGCCTGCCGGTGGAGCGCGGCGCCGCCGCCGCGGCCGGAACCCCCCACGAGCGTCGCGCCCCGCTCGCCGAGCTGCTGGCGCCCCTGCGCGAGCCGCTGGTGCGCCGCCTCGTCTACACCGCCTCGATCACGGCCGGCGGCAAGGGCATGGGCATCGTGCAGACGTTCATCCCGCTGCTGCTGGTGGAAGGCCTGCACCTGCCCACCGCGCAGACGGGCCTGCTCTTCACCTGCTTCACGGCCACGAGCGTCGCCGGCCCCTACCTCGCCGGTCGGCTCTCCGACCGCTTCCCGCGCGCCCGCTTCCTGAGCGCCATGCTCGCCGCCTCCGCCGTCTGCGCCGCCGGCACCGTGGCGCTGCTGCACGCCTCCCTCTGGCTGCTGATGCCGGCGCTGGTCGTCTTCGGCCTCTTCATCTATGGCCTCAGCCCGGTCGAGCAGGCCATCCTCGGCGACCTGACCGAGGAATCCCTGTCCGAGCAGGCGTACAGCGCGTTCTACGCCATCACCTTCGCCACGAGCGCGGTCTGGCCGCTGATCCTGACGGCGGTGCTGGCGCGCTGGGGGTTTCAGGCCGCGTTCGGCCTGATCGGGCTGACGTACGTGGTCGGAATGTTCATGTACGGCCGAGGCGACTGGTCGGTCCCCGAAGCGCGTCTGTGAGGGGCGCGCGATTCGCGCGCCCCACAATATCGCTGCCGTAGAATCGGGGTGGGGAGGGCCAGCACAATGGCGACGCGCACCCTGCGGCGGTTCACCGTCCGCCAGTACGAGCGGATGGTAGATGCTGGCATGCGCACGAAGTACGACCGTGTCGAGCTCGTCGCCGCCTGGGTCAAGCCGCCGGTCACCGTGCAGGGGCGGGTCCCGCCGATCCTGGCTGCGCAGGACCCCATGCGGCCCGACGTTGCCTCCGAGGCCAGGTTCGGCCTGGCCGCGCCGCGGTGTGCACTTCCCGGATCGCATTGCCCGCTGCCGATCGTCGAGGTCCATGCTCCGCGGTCTGTCGTGCCCGGCCCGCGTCCCGGTGACCTGGTGGGTCGACGCGGGGGTCCTGGCGGCGGACGAGGTCTGCAGATGCCCGGTCGGGCCGTAGCGAGCGCTCCGCACTCGCCGGCGCACGACATCCTGCTGGGATAGGGCGGTGGGCCGGATGGTGCAGCGTACGCTCGTGGCCCTGCTGGTGCTGGCCGGAATGCTGGCGGCGGCGGTGCCGGCGGCGG
>DAHVAF010000201.1 GCA_027314765.1 Clostridia bacterium
CCGCCGCCACGTTCATCCGTTGCCCGAGCAAGGTGACGAAGCTGAAGACTCGCACGCGGTCGCCCCCAGGCCGGCGATGCCGTGTGGCCGTGACCGTTGCTGGTGACTTGTGCCTTGGATGGGCGGTGACGCAGAGTGCGAGGACGTGACCAGGGAGACGCTGCAGAGACAGACATCAGGAGCTTCGTCACCTTGCTCGGGCAACGGATGAACGTGGCGGCGGTCATCCTCTTTGGCAGCCGCGCCCGTGGGGACTGGCGGGATCTGAGCGACGTTGACTTGTTGGTCCTAAGTTCCGACCTACAAGGCGTTCCGCATCTCCAGCGACTCGAACGCCTCTTCGCGATGTGGGCAGAGGTCTCACGGCTTGGTGCCGATATCTTGGGCTTGACGCCTCAGGAGTTTGGTCGTCGAGCGCAGGAGCTCAGCATCATTGGCGAAATTGCGCGGGAGGGCGTTGTGGTGTACAGCATGCCGGGGTGGGTGCGGCCCGCGCCGCGACCGGCACAATCCGCGCCGTCAACCACTGGGACGACCGACAAGGAGTCGTGCGTGTTCCCGACGCCCGCCCCCGTATCCCTGCTGCAAGAGGCCAGGAGGGTGCCTGCGCCTATGCGGTCGTCGATCGTAGGTACCGGAGCGCTGGCGTGTTCGAGCACGGCGGAGTCCGGCACTCATGGACCTGGGCGGTCGGCGGGTTCAAGTCCTGCAGGCACGTACGAGCACCTGCACCAGCGGCCGTCGCGACCGTTGCCATGACCAACGCGTTCTGCACCTCGCCCCGCCGGTCCCACCAGTTCGTCAGCCCCTGGCTAGCGGTCCTCCCGCGTGGCTGCCGCCTCGGCCTTGACGGACGCGCGGCCGGCTCGGCCAACCCCCATGTAGGTCATGTTGGGGAAGGCCTCTCGATCGAGGGCATTGCGCCCGTCGAAGATCAGGCTCCCGCGCATTCCCACAAGGTCCGTCTCCGTGAGCGCCACGTACTCCGGCCACTCCGTCAGCACCAGCACCGCATCGGCGCCGTCCACGGCATCCGCCACGCTTGCCGCGGACACGGCGGGCGGTGGGGCCTTGGTGGCGACCAGCGGGTCGTGGGCCCGCACCTCCGCGCCCCGGGCCACCAGGTCGGCAATGATGGCGAGGCTCGGGGCCTCCCGCATGTCGTCCGTCCCCGGCTTGAAGGACAGACCCAGGACAGCGATGCGCTTACCGGCCAAGCCTCCCGGCAGCGCCCGCTCGAGCCGCTTGGCGACGCGGGCGGCCTGCAGTTGGTTCACCTCGATGACGGCCTTCAGCAGCTGAAACGGATAACCGCTCGTACCGGCGATCGCATGCAGGGCACGCGTATCCTTCGGGAAGCACGAGCCCCCGTAGCCGATGCCAGCGCGCAGGTACTGCCGGCCAATGCGGGGGTCGCGGCCAATGACGTCAGCCACCTGGTCGACGTCGGCCCCCACGGCCTCGCAGACGTTGGCCATCTCGTTGATGAAGCTGATCTTCAAGGCGAGGAACGCGTTCGCCGCGTACTTGGCCAGCTCCGCGCTCCGCGGGTCCATGACCAGGTAGGGACGGGCCTCCCTGCGTGGGGCCCGGAGGCCGGGCGGAGGGGCTACCTCCCCGTCCAGGATGGGGGCGTAGATGGCGCGAAGGCGTTCGGCGGCCACGGCGCTGTGGGTGCCGACCACCACACGGTCCGGGTACAGCGTATCGACGAGGGCCTGGCCCTGGCGCAGGAACTCTGGGTTGGTGGCCAGCGGGGTACCTGCGGGGAGGGCCTCAGCGATCCGGTCGAGCGTCCCAACCGGCGCGGTGGACTTGTTGACCACGACGGCGCTACCGCGGGGGGGTAGAGTCCCCGCCAGCACTGCGGTCACCTGATCGAGGCTCCGCAGGTCGGCGGCGCCGTCCGGCCGCGAGGGGGTTCCGACGGTGATCATGATGACGTCGGCATCGCGCACCGTCTCCGGCGACAGCTCGCCCGCGAAGGTGAGGCGGGCGCCAAGCCGGGCAAGCAGGTCCTCGACCCCGGGCTCGTAGAAGGGAGCCTGACCGCGGCGCAGGCCTTCGAGGCGGCGCTTGTCGATCTCGATGCCGCACACCTCGTGGCCGGTCCAGGTCAGGGCGAGGGCGGTGGATAGGCCGACGTAGCCCATGCCGACGATGGTGATGCGGGCGATGATCGGTTCGCTCCCTACGGCAAGTTTCGTTCTTGGGCGACAGAGTTCGCAGCCTGAGCGGGCGAGTCCTGCCAAATGGTAGGAGAAGGGGGTCGGCGGAGCGATGGAAGGGATGCGGCTCTCCTATGTGACGCTCTTCGTCGAGGACCTGGAGGCATGCCGGCGCTTCTACGGGGACGGCCTCGGCCTGGCCCTGGCGCACGACAGCCCGAGCTTCGTGCAGTTCACGACGGGTGCCTCCACGCTGGCCCTGCATGCGATGCGCGATCCGGCTCGGCTCAGCCGCGGCGTGAACCTCCACTTCGACGTGGCGGATGCGGCGGCGGCCGCGGCGGAGGTGAGCCAGCGGGGTGTGCGCATCGAGGGCGAGCTCAGGGACGAGCCATGGGGCGCGCGGGTCGCGAGGGCAATGGACCCGGCCGGCAACACCGTCGAGTTGGTGCAGTGGCTGCGCCGGAGCTGAGTGGCCAGGCCCTCGGGCGGCGGGATGCCGGCACGCGCGCCACCGTGAGGGCCCCCTGCCGGTACCCCAACACTGGGCCTGCCAAATGGGCTCAGCAGTGAGCGAGAGGGTGCATGAACGGCCAGGTCCGGCCAACGGCGTCTCCTGCCTGCACGCCTGGCGGACTTCCCAATTTCTTCAGGGCCCCAGCCGCCGAGCGGCGTCCAGCGCCGCGACGACGTCCTCGGCCGTCACGTTGCTCACAACTCCCAGGTCGGCCAGGCGATCCATCGCCTGGCGCACCGACAGGCCCAGGCAGGTTGCGGCCTCTCGCAATGAGATCTCGCCATGCGCATAGGCCTCGGCGACGTAGCGATCCAGGCCCTTCGCCAGCAATTTGCGAAGTGCGGTCGAGCGATCAACCGCCTCACGCTCCGCCACCCAAGCCAGCGCCGCGGCCATGTCCTCCGGTAGCCGCACCGGTACGACGCCCTTCATGACTCACGACCTTCCCGGGTCAGCGCGGATTGGCACAGCACATACTGCTCAACTCTGATGTGCGGACGGAGTCTCTCCAGAAAAGCCAGCGCCTCGTGGCGGTTCGCATCGCCGCGATCAGCGAGCAGGACCAGGACGGCACCCGGGGTCAACGGCGCGAGCCCCAAACCGCGCAGGCGGCGCAGGAAGCGGTGATCGTCGGATGCAAGTGCCGCCGGTTCATGATCGGCGAGGTGCATGAACAGCCTGTACGCGTCACGCTCGCCCCCTTGCGGCAGGATGGCCTCCTCAGGCCGCTCGGGCAAGTCCGATACAACTCGAATTCGACCGGCGCCAACGTTCGCCGAAATCAGATCCGCGTCCACGTGCCCGTGCCCTTCCTCAACCGCCTCGCGGTGGACGGATGCGGGAATCAGGACCTCGAAGGAACCGACGACGGCCTCCTTGGCGCCGGCCATGACCAGCTTGACGAGGGCGTCCGTGTCCAGCACCAATTGCATGTATACATAGTATACGCCACCTCCCGGTCTTGGGGGTTGCCGACCTGCCGCTCTGGCCCGGGTCACTTTGGCACACCCCCGCAGCGGGAGAAGGGCGATCGCAGCGGGGATCGGCAGCGCCTCAGTTACGCGGCCGGGCCACTCGCTCTTGCCGAGCCTGCCCGACGATCTTCCCGTGTGCCGGGCGGTGTGCTATATGTAGCACATGATAACCGTCGGTGTGCGGGAGCTTCGGCAGCGGGCCAGCGAGTTGCTCAGATTGGTCGAGCGCGGCGAGACCATCGAGGTCACAGACCGCGGCCGGCCCGTGGCCGTGCTCGCACCCCTGCCGAAGGGGAACCCCCTCGACCTCCTGCGGGCCGCCGGTGAGGTCGAGCCTGCCACAGGGGATCTCGACGACCTGCCCCCGCCTCTTCAGCCCAAGGGCCCTGAATTGCCCTCGGCGGTGCTGGCCCGCCTGCGCCGGGACGATCGCTGATGGCGGCGACGTATCTGGACTCGTCCGCGATCGTCAGGCTCGCGGTCGAGGAGCAGGAGTCCAGTGCGTTGCGACGATACCTCCGCCGCCGCCGGCCACTCGTCGCAAGTGCCTTGGCGCGGGCAGAGGTGCTGCGTGCGCTGTTGAGCGAGGGGGACGACGCCGTGGCCCGCGGTCGGAGCGTGCTGGCACGGTTGGACCTCATTCGCGTGAACGACCGGATTCTGGACGCCGCCGGCACGATGATGCCCGCCGACCTGCGGTCCCTGGACGCCATCCACTTGGCGACCGCGAAACAGTTGGGCGCTTATCTTGGGGCAGTCGTGACCTACGACGACCGCATGGCTGCGGCGGCCGACAGTCTTGGGATGAAGACCGCGCAGCCGTCCTGACGGTGCGCCGCGGATTCGCGCGTGTCGCGCACCGGCCGGCCATGGCCGCCGGTCCGGGTGATCACCGGGCGCTGAAGCAGGCGCTGCAGGAGGATGCCGTGGCGGGCGCGGACGGTCACTTCGGCCAAGTGGCGCTGGTCCACGACTGGGTGGTGGACCTCGGCGGTGCCGAGCGGGTTCTCGGCGCCCTGCGCGAGATGTTTCCGGCCGCCCGGCTCCACACCCTGTTTCATGCCCCTGCCAGCCTGCGGCGCCTGGGCTTTGACCCCGAGCGGGTGTCCACATCCTTCCTGCAGCGGATCCCAGGGGTCACCCGCCGCTACCGGAGGCTGCTTCCGCTCTATCCGGCCGCCATCGAGCGGTTCGACCTCGCCGGTTACGACCTGATCGTGTCAAGCAGTCACGCGGTGGCCAAGGGCGTGCGTCGCGGACCCGGTCAGGTGCACGTCTGCTACTGCCACACCCCGAGGTGCTACGCTGGGGAGATGCGGGACGAGTACCTGCGGCTGCAGGGCTTGGACCGCGGTCCCGCCCGGGCCGCGACAGTCGCTCTTCTGGAGCGCATGCGGCGGTGGGACGCGCGGACGGCGGCCCGGGTCGACCACTTCGTGGCCAACTCACAGGCCGTCGCCGGGCGGATCCGACGCAGCTACGGGCGTGACGCCGCCGTCGTCCACCCTCCGGTCGACGTGACCCGCTTCCAGCCCGCCGCTCGGCCGACGGACCACTTTCTCGTCGTCTCGCGCCTCGTGCCGTACAAGCGGGCCGATCTAGCCGTCCTCGCCTGTTCCCAGCTTGCGCTCCCCCTGAAGGTGGTGGGGGACGGCCCAGCCGGCAGGGACGTCCGCGCGCTGGCGGGTCCGAGCGTCGAGTTCCTTGGCTGGCAGGACGACGAGGCGATCGCCGAGCTGATGGCCGGCGCGCGCGCCCTGCTGTTCCCGGCCAACGAGGACTTCGGCATCGTGCCGGTCGAGGCACAGGCGGCGGGCACTCCAGTCATCGCCCTCGGCGAGGGGGGCGCGCTGGATACGGTGGTGCCAGCCGACGGCCGGAATTGGGACGAAGCAACGGGCGTGTTCTTCGACGAACAGACGGTGGCAGCGGTGACCGGTGCCCTGACGTGGTTTCTGGAACACGAGGACCGCTTCAGCTCCGCGGTAACCCGCCGCAATGCGGAACGCTTCTCCAAAGAGCGCTTCGTGGCGGGGCTCGCCGCCGAGATACGGACCGCCGCCGCTCGTTCCGCCTGACGGCCCGCCCGCCAAGCCGTTACAATCGAGCCGGGGTGTCCAGGTTGCGGCGCTTCCTGAACGAGCCGTATCCGCTTGCGGGCGCACCCGTGGAGGAAGTCGTGGCCCGCGTCGCGAGGGCCCTGAGCCGCCGCGGAGACGTGGCGGCTGCCTTCCTCTTCGGCTCCCAGGCGAGCGGCGAGGCCGTGCGGCTGCAGGGTCTCCCCGGTCTGCGTGGGGTCCTGGCCCACGAGTATCGCCACCTGGACCGTGATCGCCCGTGGGCCGACCTGGCGGCGGGGATCAAGGCCCTTCACCAGTTCATGGACCACTTCCGAAGGACCGAGTAGCCTATGACTTGCTGGCAACCCTCATGGCCAACCAGCCTGGTCACCACGGGAGGTGAGGGCGGTGCCGAACCTGGTGGAGATTGACCGCGACACGGCCGTGCGGCGTATCGCCGATGCCAGCGGCAGGGTGCGAGGTGTTGCCGCTGCCTTCCTCTTTGGTTCGGCCCTCGGCAAATGCCGGCCCGACAGCGACGTCGATGTCGCGATCATTCGAGCGCCGGCTGACGACGAGGACCCCCAGGCGGCGTTCAAGGCCGACCTGCGCCTTGAGTCCGACTTTCTGCAGACGCTTGATCGGGTGGATGGTCATCCGGTAGACGTCACGGTGCTGGACGAGGCTCACCCGATTTTCGCCATGACCGTCCTCCGCGGCGGGCGGATCTGCTGTATCTGCGACGAGGTAGCCTATACCGACTTCCTCGAACATGTGGCGCAGGCCTATCGCGAGAACGCTCCGCGGTACGAGGCTGCCCTGCGCGAAGTCCTCGAGGAGCCGGTGGGCGGCCATGGCGATTGATCCTGAGCGGATCGGGCGGCGTGCAGTTACGTTCGCGGCCAGATCCGAGCCCTCCGCGCACTGCCCGGGCGGATCACCGTGGAGGACTTCAGCACCGATCCCTACCTGCCAGGCGCCGCTCGGTATGCGCTTCAGAACGCCATTGAGGCCCTCATCGACATCGCCTATCATCTGTCAGCGAAGTTAGCCCAACACGCACCCCAGGATGCTCATGATGCCTCTGTGACGATGGTGCGCGAAGGGATCCTCGACTCAGCCGATCTCCCGCGGTATCGCGACATGCTCCGCTTCCGCAACCGGGTGGTCCATGGGTATCTGGACATGGACAACGCCAGGATCTACGGGATGATCCAGGGGCAGGACCTGAAGGATATCGAGGCCATCCTGGAGCGCTTCGAGGCGGTCGCGTCAGGTGAACGTCCGCCCAAGTCTCCCGATGAGCGTTGGGAGGACCATGGTCCGAGCGCGAAGCCGTGACTACCCGGTATCCCTCATACGCGGATATCCCTCGGGCCAGGCCCGCCGCCACGCCACTGCCGCCCGCACACTGTCGGCCAGGCCGTACCGGGGCGTCCAGCCCAATAGCTTCCGCGCCCGCTCCCCGCTTGCCACGAGCACCGGCGGGTCGCCCGCCCGGCGCGGGCCCACGGAATGGGGCACCGGCTGCCCAATCTCCGCCCCCACGGCCTCCAGCACCTCCATGACGCCGTATCCCCGCTCACTCCC
>DAHVAF010000211.1 GCA_027314765.1 Clostridia bacterium
CTCGCCGCGTCGCGCCCGGCCCCCTCGCGGACAGGCCTGTCCGCGGCGCCGCCCGGCTGCCGCGGCCCACGACGTGGCCCGGCGCCGTCGCCACGGCCGCCTGGGCCGGTTGACCCACGCCCGGGGGCAACCGGCTCCCCACTGCGGCGCACTTGGCGTCCAGGCTCCCTTACCTGCGGGCCTGCGCCACCGCGCCCCTCACCCTCCAGGCGCTGCTCACGCCTGCGGTCCTCCGGCGGCCGTCCCCACCGGGCGCCGCCCGACTCGCCCTCGCGGCCACCGGCGGCGGTGCCGCGCCGTGACTCCGTCCGCGTGCGGTCCGGGGCCGGCTGCGGTGGCGCGTCGCGCACCGCGAGGGTCGGCACGCGGTTGATGGCGGCCGCGACCTCGAACGGGCGCGGGCGCGCGTACTCGCCCGGGCTCTGGCCGCGCCACGGCGAGATCACGGCCAGCCCGGCGCGGTCGATCTCGGCGAACGCCTCCGCCACGATGGCCGCCAGGGTGCGCCGGCCGTCGACGTAGCGGGCCCCGATCAGCTGCACGAGGTCGCCGATGGCCCGCGTCTGGCCCTCGTCAGTCAGCTGCGGCAGGGCCGAAAGGTCGATGGTGTCCTCGTCCCAGCCGAGACCGGCCCGTCCGCGCGGCCGCACCCGCACGGCCGGCGGGAACGCCTGGGGCAGGGGCTGCCGTGCCGCCGGGCGCTGCCAGGGCGCCTCGGCCTCCGCCACCCGCCCGCCCGGCAGGGCCGCCACGACCTCGCGCGCCCGCGCGCTGACGTCCTCCGCCCGGAAGTCGCGCATGCGGACGACGCGGTCCGCGGTGCCGAGAAAGGCCCCGTGGCCGCCGGCCACGAGTACCGTCGACACCCCCTGGCGCGCCATCTCCTGGAGTCGGTCGACGAGGGGAACGATCGGCTCCTCGTCGGGAGGAACCAGCGCCTGCATCTGCGCGTCCCGGGCCAGGAAGTTGGCGGCCGAGGTGTCCTCGTCGATCAGCAGGCACGCGCAGCCGAGCTCGATGGCCTCCGCGATGCCGGCGGCCTGGGACGTGCTGCCGCTGGCGGCGGCGCTGGTGAACGGGCCGGGCAGCACCCCCGGCACATCGCGGACGAAGGACGAGACATCGACGCCCGTGACGGGACGCCCCTCGTCGACGCGGATCGCGCACGCGTCCTCGACGGTCGCCACGCGCTCGCGGCCGTCCCCTGGGACGTGCGGATAGACGCCGGCCGCGAGCGCGGCCAGGAGCGTCGACTTGCCGTGGTAGCCCCCGCCGACGATCAGGGTGACGCCGCGGGGCACCGGCATGCCGCGCACAGGTCCGGCGTGAGGCAGGGTCACGGTGGCCGCCATGGACTCCGGCGCCGAAAAGGCCACGGCGCGCGCCACGGGCATCGGCGCCCCGGATCCGCCGCGCAGCCGCGGCAGGATGGCGCCATCCGCCACGAACGCAACCCAGCCCTGCTCCCTCAGGATCGCCCGCAGCCGCTGCCCATCCGCGAAGGTCTCCAGGTGGGCTCGCAGGCGCCGGCCGTCAAGCGCCTGCCGGCGGAGCGCCGCCAGCGCGGCCTCGGGCAGCGCGCGCAGCAGCAGGGCCATCGCCTGCCTGCCAAGCACGCGCCGGTCGTCGGCCGGAAGGTCCACCCCGAACCGAAGCTCGAGCTGGTCGCCCTCCCACGCGAGCGCCGACCGCTCCAGGACCTCCGGGCCCACGGGCGGCAGCCGGATTTCGGGGACGTCCGACGCGGCCGCCACGAACGCGCGCAGAAGGAAATCGAGCAGGGGCAGGCGCTCGGAGGGCTGTACGTCGGCGAAGCCCGCCTCGGCCACCGGAAGTGTGATCCGCAGCCGCGAGGGCGGCGCGAACGGGTCCGGCTGCACGCGGTCCACGTGCAGGGTGAGCTCGGGCAGCCGGTAGCTGCCGACCAGGTCGCGGTATGCAGCAAACGGCCGGCCGTCGATCCGGCCAAGCGTGGCGCGCAGTACGGAAGCTTCGAACACGGGCCGTCCCCCTCGTAATGAGCCGCTCGCGCGCGGATGACCGCGCGCTTCACTCTTAAGATAGCCCGCCGGCGGGGCGGGCCGCGACTGTGGCGGGATCGAGGTGAGAAACCCGCTCGGCCACCTCCCCGGCGGGCCGCCGCAGCACCGCCAGGCTCGGATCATGGCCGACTTCCATCCTGAGGGCGACGCGGCTCATGTCGAGCGCAAGCTGCGCGCGGCCGGCAGTTTCATCCCGCAACCTGACGCCGTCCATGGCTCCGAGCTCGCCGCGACCGCGTCGGGGCACGGGACAGCGCGGAGGTGAGCCTGGATCGGGCCACGGGCCCCGGCCGTCGGCGCGACGCGCTGGGGACCGTCCTGGTCGGGTGGCGGTGGACGGCGACCGCTATGACGCCGCGCTGCGCATCCTGCGGCAGCACGGCGGCGAGATGGCGCCGTGGTCTTGCCGGTTGGGGCGGCACGCCGCCCAAACCGGTATGCGCGGCTCTACATCCTGCGGCCGCACGGCGGCGAAGTGGCGCCGTCGTCTTGCCGGTTGCCCCGGCACGCCGCCCCAGCCGGCATGCGCTATTCTACATCCTGCGGCGGCACGGCGGCGAAGTGGCGCCGTGGTTGTGCCGGCTGGCGCGGCACGCCGCCCCAGCCGGCATGCGCGGCTCTACATCCTGCGGCGGCACGGCGGCGAAGTGGCGCCGTGGTCTTGCCGGTTGCGGCGGCACTCCGCCCCAGCCGGCACGCGCGGCTCTCCATCCTGCGGCGGCGCGGCGGTCACGTGGCGCCGTGGTCTTGCCGGTTGCCCCGGCACGCCGCCCCAGCCGGCACGCGCTATTCTCCGATGAAGCCCTGCGCCACCAGGGGCGCAAGATACTCGGCGGCCCGCGCGACCGTGAAGGGGCCGAACTCGGCCTGCACGAGGCGGCAGATGCCGCCGAGGTCGTGATCGCCGTCGCAGAGGTTGAGCAGCTCGAACGTCTTCTGGCCATGGCGGGGATCGTCGCGGCCGGCCGCCCGCTCGCGGTCCGACCACTCCGGGATGCGGCTCTCCACATCGCGGCGGGGGAAGGAGCCGGCGTAGAGCCGCCGCGGGCGCCGCCCCGCATCCGGATGCGGCGCGGCCGGTGCGGCGTCGGCACCCAGCGTATCGAGCAGCCTGCCGCGCTCCGCCTGCGCCGCCTCCACCAGGGCCGAAGCCCGCCGCTCCACCAGGTGCGAGACGCGGTCGGCCTCCGCGACCGGCAGCAGGGTCCGCGCCGTGCGCAGGGTGTCCGCCCCGACCTCGCCGATCACAGACACCCGCTCGGCCCACTCCGCGGCGTGGTCCGCTCCGGCGGCGACGCCCGCATCCACGGCCGCGGCCAGCCGCCGGCGGGCGCCGGAGTCCGCCACGGCCACCAGCTCGCGGACCGAGTCGGCGTCGGCCGCCGCAAAGGCGTAGGCGAGCGCGCCCGCCGCCGTCCCCGTGCGCCGCAGGGTGTCCGGGCTGACCTTGTCGGGCGTGTCGTGGTTGGTGTGGTAGAAGCGGTCCGGCCACTCGAAGAAGAAGACGCACGGCGTGCGATACGCGCCGTCGACCAGCACCGCGTGGTCCGAGGCGCTGGCGAACGGGGTCGCCGTGTAGGTGAAGTTCGGGATGGCGAGGTCGCCCTGGTGCAGCCGCCCCCGGTTGGCGACAAGGCTCAGGACGTGCAGGCCGACATCGTTCATGCAGGACGGCACGCTCCAGGGCGTGCAGACGAGGTTGGTGATCGCGTGCGTGAGCGCGTGGTCGGCCCCGACCATGTCGAGGTTGACGCCGCCCACGCAGCGGCGGATGCGGGCGGGGTCGCCCTCAATGTAGGCGTGTGTGCCCGAGATCTCGGGCACGAGCAGCAGGCGCACGGTCCGGCGCGGCGCCGGCAGGTCGCCGGCCGCGATGGCCGCGCGCATGGCCCGGAAGATCTCCACGCCGCTCGCCGCGCCGCTGCAATTGTCGTTCGCCCCGACCATCAGCGAGTGGCCCTCCATGATGTGGGCGATCACCCAGACCTCCTCCCCCGCCAGGTCGCCGCCGGGGATGATGGCCGTGACGGCCTCCATCTGCCCCGGGCCGAAGTCGGCGTCGACCGCCACGTGCAGGCGGACCGGCCCCTTGCGGAGCAGGGCCCGCAGCTCCTCGGCCTGGCGGTAGGAGAGGGCGAAGCCGAACCCCCTGGGGTTGCCCGGGTCCTCCGGGCTGAGACCCGCCGACACGATGGCGTCCGGCAGGTCGTACTTGTTGCGGCGGACGGCGGGATCGTCGACGCCGCGGTAGATCCCGGCCAGCAGCACCCCGGCGGCGCCGTGGCGGTCGATGGCCATGCGGGCCACCTCGCGCCCGCCCCCGTCCGCCAGGACGACCTTGCCGGCGACATCCTTACCCTCATAGTGCTCGGCCCGGTCGCCGGCGCCGACGTCCACCAGGTCGTGGGCCCCATCCGCAGTCCGCGACAGGGCGGCCAGCACCATGGGCTCGCGCTCGAAGTCGGCGACGAGCCGCCGCTCGGGCTCGACCACGCTCAGCCGCCCGGCGCGCGGGTTCCATACCCCGGACGGCCCGTGGGGCCCGTACCGCGAGCTGGCGTCGACGGGGAAGCGCAGGCGCTCGCTGGCGATGTCCCCGAGGGCCGCCACGCAGAGGTCCAGGCACTTGGCGGCGCCCGCGGTGCCAACCGGCCGGCGGACCACGGCCAGGGCGGCGTCCAGCTGCCAGGCGCGCTCGCCGGAGTAGTGGCGGAAGAAGGTTTCGACGGCATCCGCGAGGCTGGGCACGTCAACCACTCCCCTACGTGTATGAGACCCGCGGGTCAAGCAGCATGTAGGCCATGTCCACCGCGAAGTTCGCCAGGATCACCAGGGCGGCCGAGAGCATGGCCGTGCCCATGACGACGGGGACATCGAGGTTGGTGGCCGCCTGATAGAAGAGCTGGCCCAGGCCCGGCCAGGCGAAGACCGTCTCGACGATGATGACCCCCGAGAGCAGGCTCGCCAGCTGCAGGCCGCCGATGGTGACGACCGGCAGGAGGGCATTGCGGGCGATATGGCGCACGTTGATCCGCCCGGCCGCCAGGCCCTTCGCCCGGGCTGTGCGCACGTAGTCCTCGTTGCGCACCTCGGCCATCTGCGTGCGCAGGAGGCGGTGGTAGGTGGCCGCGCCGATGGCGGCCAGGGTGAACGCCGGCAGAATGACGTTGCGGATGTGCGGCGGCGGGCCGTAGCCCCCCAGGGGCAGCACGCCGAGCTTGAACGCCACAAAGTAGAGCAAGACCACCCCGAGGAAGAAGTCCGGCAAGGAGTTGAAGAGCAGGGCGATCGTCGTCAGGATGAGGTCTGCCCGCCCGCCTGGCTTGACGCCGGCGAAGAAGCCGCTCGTCAGTCCGAAGAGCAGTGTCCAGATGAAGGCCGTGATCGCCAACAGCGCGGTGGCCGGAGCCCGCTGCGCGATCTCCGCCGTCACGGGCAGGTCGGTCTGGTAGCTGTGGCCGAGGTCGCCATGGAGCATGTGGTTCATGTAGTCCAGGTACTGAATGTAGGCCGGCTGGTCCAGGCCGTAGTACTTCTCGATCTGCGCGATGACCTGGGGCGTCGCCTTGTCCCCCGCGATCGCGTCCACAGGGTTGGCCGGCACCAGGAACACGACGAAGAAGTTGATGATGGAGACGATGAACAGCGTCACCAGCATCCAAAGGCATCGCCGAGCGACATAGCCCCACACCGCGCCGGTCCCCCCATGGGGAGCGGGAGGGGCAGGGCCCCTCCCGCTCCTCGGCCTAGTGCGACGAGATGCTGATCTGGTTCCAGTTCGTGTACAGGATCGGGTTCAGCAGGACATCGGGCGTGCGCGGCTGCACCCACGGCTGGAACATGCCGTCGTAAACGCCAAACCACAGATACACCCACGGAGCGTCCTGGTTGGCGATGGCATCCGCCTGCGAATAGAGCTGCACCCGCTGAGCCTGGTTTGTGATCGAATCCGCCTTCTCCACGAGCTGGTCGAACTGCGGGTTGTCGTACGTGGTCCGGTTGAGCGGCGAGTGCCCGTCGACCAGCAGGTAGAGGAAGTCCTCCGCGTCCGGATAGTCCAGCAGCCAGCCGCCCTGGCCGAAGGGGATCTTCTTGGCCAGGTACTTCGCGTGGAACGGCGCCGCCTGCATGTCGACGATGTTCATCTTCACGCCAACCTGGGCGTACATGGACTGGACGATCTCGGCCAGCTTGGTGCCGAGGTCGGACGGCACCAGGTCATACTCCACCGTGAAGCCGTTCGGGTAGCCCGCCTCGGACAAGAGCTGCTTGGCCTTGGCCGGGTCGTAGGGGTACGGCTGCAGGGAGCTGTTGTAGCCGGGGATGCCAGGCGGCAGCGGCCCGTTGGCCGGCGTCCCGCGGCCGTTCTCCACGTCCTGGATGACCTTGGCCTTGTCGATGGCGTAGTTCATGGCCTGGCGCACCTGGACCTTCTGGAAGGCCGGCACGATGCCCGGGTTCATACGCAGGAAGTTGATGCTGGGCAGCGGTACCTGCACATAGTCCTGCTTCCACTTGGGGTTGTTGATGATCTGCAGGTAGTTCGTGGACGCGATGTTGTAGACGGCGTCGAGGCTCCCCTTCTCGAACTGCAGCACCTGCAGGTTGGAGTCGGGGCCGAACGTGACCTGCACGCCGCCGAACTTCGCCGGCGGGCCGAGATCGTATTTCGGATTGCGCACAAAGGTCATCGACTCATTCTGGACCCAGTTCTTGAGGATGAACGGACCCGTGCCCATCGGATGGGCGCTGACGCTGGCCGTGTCTGCCGGCAGGTTGTGGTCGAGGATGAAGGAGTTCTGGAGGGCCAGCACGTTCAGGAAGTACGGCTCGGGGCTCTTCAGCACGAACTTGATCTCCGTGGGGCTGACCACCTGGATGCCCGGCACCGACGTGGTCTTGCCGGCGTAAAAGCTCTGCGCGCCCACCAGGCCGAAGTAGGAGGCGGCGTAGGTGGACTTGACGGCCGGTACGAGGTTGCGCTGGATGCTGAAGGCCACGTCCCGGGCGGTCAACGGATCGCCGTTGCTGAAGCGGATGTTGGGCTTGAGCTTGACGTCCAGCGTCTTGCCGTCCGGGGACCACGAGTAGGACTGCGCCAGCTCGTCCTTCAGGGTCATCTGGCCCGTGTGGTAGGTGAACAGCGCATCATAGACGAGCGACAGCAGCTGGTACTCCAGCACCGTCTGGGCCGCGGCGGGGTCCATGGTGTCGGGCTGGTACTGCGACGCGAACCGGAACGTCGAGCTGGTGGACGCCGGTGCCGTCGACGCCGAGGTGGTCGTGGCGGCAGTGCCGGACGCGGGCCCGGCCGGGGTCGCAGACCCACCGCAGGCCACCAGGGACAAGCTCGCCACCAGGACAAGCGCCAGCGACCGGAACCACGATCTCACCTCAAGCCCCCCTTTTCCTACCCGCTGCCCCGCTTGGGGTTGAGCACAGCGTTCAGCGCATCCCCCAGCAGATTGAAGCCGAGGACCGTCAGGGTCAGCGCGATCCCCGGATAGATGAACATCCAGGGCGCGATCTGGAAGTATTGCTGGCCCTCAGCCACCATGGCCCCCCAGGTCGGCGCGGGCGGCGGGGCGCCGAGCCCGAGGTAGGAGAGGGCGGCCTCCAGGCCGATCAGGCCGCCGATGCGCTGCGTGGTCAGCACGACCACCGGCGCCATGATGTTGGGGATCACATGCCGCACCAGGATGCGCATGGGCGAGGCCCCGAGGGAGCGCTCGGCCTCGACGAAGGCGGTCTCCTTGGCCACGAGGGTCTCGGCCCGCGCCAGGCGCGCCGTGCTGGGCCAGAAGGTCAGGGAGATCAGCACGATGAGCTCAAACAGGTTGGTGTGCCCGAGGACGGAGATCAGGAAGATCACGAAGAGCAGGAACGGGAAGGCGTACATGGCGTCCGTGAATCGCATCATGAACTGGTCGAAGGCGCCGCCGAAGTAGCCGGCGGTCACGCCGAACAGCACGCCGATCACCGTGACGGCCGCCGTGCCGATGATGGAGAACTCCAGCGCGTCCCGGCTGCCATAGAGAAGCCGGCTCAGGATGTCGCGGCCGAGGTCGTCGGTGCCGAGGAGGAATCGTCCGCCAGGCGGAAGGGGTGCCCCCTGGGCGCTCAGCCCCTGGCTGAACTGCTGGATCGGGTTGAGGGGCGCGAGGTGCGGCGCGAGGAGGGCCACGACGACCACGAAGAACACCAGGACCGCGCCAATGAGGCCCATTGGCCGCCGGATCACGCGGAGCAGCAGAGAGGCTTGGCGGGCCTGGCGCGGTGGGCTCAGCTCTCGTTCGGCAAGCGCAGCCACCGCGGGCGGCCCCCCCTGGAGCGAGACTTCCGCCTCGCTTCGCGGAACGGGCCGAGAGTCCTTCACGAGTTTCTAACATTCGGGCCCCGGGATTACATCCGGACCCCGGGATTACATCAGCCGGCGAACATCTCCCTGCCGCCGCGTGATGTGCACCCGGTCCATCCACTCGCCCACGGGCACCGCGTGCTTGCGGGTGACGCCCAGCAGGTCGCGCAGCTCGGCCATCGTGGCGGTGGCGCCGCCGGCCAGGTGCGTCCGGACCCGCGCGACCGCCGCTTCCAGCGGGCCCCGCGCGAAGGCGAGGTCGTCGGCCACGCGCACGATCCGCCCGGAATCGGCCAGCCACCGCAGCAGCTCGTCCGAGTCGGCCGGCGGCACCCCCGCCGTCCTGAGGGCGGCGGTAAGCTGAGGCGGGGCCAGGCCTGCCGCCTCCAGGTCCGCCACCAGCCGGTCGGCCGCGGCCGCCAGCGCCGGCGGTGGGCTCGCGCGCCAGCCGGCGGCCGCCACCCGCTCGCCCTCGACGGCCACCAGGCCGTCCGCGCGGAGGCGCTCCACGAGGTCGTTGCTGGCGCGAGGCTCCAGAGAGGGCCAGAGCGAGCGCCGCAGCTCCTCCTTCGGGATGCCGAGGCGCAGCGGGAACCGGGCGTGATAAGCGGCCAGCGTGGCGGCGACGCGGCTGCCGAGGCGCTCGAAGGCTGCCCGCTCGTGCCAAAGCCCGTCCCCGACGGGCACGACCTCGCCCGCAGCCACCAGCTCGCGGACCTGAGGGGCCGCGTCCGGGGCCGCGGCTGCCGGCAGCTCACCGGCGAGCGCGGCGCGCACCAGCTCTCGGGGGTCGCCCCGCTCGCGCACGGCGAGGACCGCCAGGCCCTTGCCCTCGTGCCTGCGGTACCTCCGCCCCACATCCAACACGGTGCCCCCGCCGATCGTCGTCACGGGCGAGATGCGGCGGATGACGAAGCGGTCGCCGGCGGCGACGGCCAGCGGCTCAGCCGGATAGAGCAGCGCGTAAGCCTGACCCCCAGGCGCGAGCTCGTCGCCCTCGAGCAGCACGACACGGGCCACGCCCTCCGCCGTCCCCACGTGCAGGTGGACGCGAGCACCCGTCGCCAGGGCCCTGTCGGCCCGCCCCAGCAGGGCGAGGCGGACAGCCAGCACCCGGCCCGCACCCACCGCCCCCGCAGTCGCGACGACATGCCCGCGGCGCACCTCGTCCCGGTCGATGCCCGCGAGGTTGATGGCGGCGCGCTGACCCGCGTACGCCCGCTCCACCGCCGCGCCGTGCACCTGCAGCCCACGCACCCGCACCGCGCGGCCCGCCGGCATCAGCTCCAGCCGGTCCTCGACCCCCACGGTGCCGGAGGCCAGGGTTCCGGTGACCACCGTCCCGAACCCGGCGACGGAGAACACCCGGTCGACGGGCATCCGCATGGCGCCCAGGCCGCGGCGGCCCGGGGCGGTCGCCAGCACCCGGTCCAGACTGTCCGCCACGGCGTCCAGCCCGCGCCCGGTGACCGCGTCGCAGACCACGACAGGCGCCTCGGCCAGCAAGGTGCCGGACAGGGCGTCGCCCACGTCGCTGCGCACGAGATCCAGCCAGTCCGCCTCGACCCTGTCGGCCTTGGTTAGCGCCACCAGACCACGGGCGACGCCCAGCAGCCCCACGATGTCCAGGTGCTCGCGCGTCTGCGGCATGACGCCCTCATCGGCCGCCACCACCAGCAGGCAGCAGTCGATGCCGGTGGCGCCCGCCACCATGTTCTTCACAAAGCGCTCGTGGCCGGGGACGTCGACGATGGCTGCCCGGCGGCCGCTCGGCAGGGTCAGGGCGGCAAACCCAAGGTCGATGGAGATGCCGCGCCGCTTCTCCTCCGGCAGCCGGTCGGTGTCGACGCCGGTCAGCGCCCGCACCAGCGTGGTCTTGCCGTGGTCGACGTGGCCGGCGGTGCCGATGACGGAGAACCCCGCGTCGGGGGCCGGCGTGCTCAAGCGCGGCCGCGGGCCGTCTCGTGCGCGCGCCGCACGGCCGCCGCGTGGGCCCGCTCCTCCGCCGCGTCGTCCAGGGCCGGCCACTCGATGCCGTCGCCGTAGCGCCGGCGCAGGGCGGCCAGCAGCAGCCAGTCGCTGAGGGCGGGGTTCTTCGGCAGCAGCGACCCGTGGAGGTAGGTGCCGACGCAGAACGCGCGCACGGCCCCCTCGCCCCCGTCGCGGCCGTTGTTGCCGCGGCCCACCACCACGTGCCCGAGGGGGTCGCAGCCGGCGCCGAGAAACGTCTGTCCGGCGTGGTTCTCAAAGCCCACCAGCGAGCCAAACAGCGGGCTGTCGACCACCACGTTGCCCACCATGCGGCGCTCGCCCGCCACCGTGTGGGCGTCCAGGATGCCGGCACCCTCCAGGCGCGAGCCGTCCGGAAGCTGGTAGTACGAGCCGAGCAATTGGTAGGACCCGCACACGGCCACCACGGGAAGGCCGCCGGCAACGGCGGCCTCCAGATGATCGCCTCGGGCGCGGAGATCCTCGGCCGCCAGCACCTGCTTTTTGTCCTCGCCGCCGCCCATGCAGAGCAGGTCGACGTCGCCGAAGTCCAGCGGATCGCCGACCGTGTACGTGCGCACCTCGACCTCGCCCACCCCCCGCCAGGCGGCGCGGCGGCGCAGGGCCAGCACGTTGCCGCGGTCGCCGTAGATGTTCAGCAGGTCGGGGTAAAGGTGGCCGATCACGAGGCGCGCGCCCGCAAGCTTCATGCCCTTAGGTTTACACCCTTGCCTCTACACCTGCCAGAACTGGCGCGCGAGGCCGCGGCGGCTGATCGCGTCGCGCAGGGCCAGCATGGCCGTGTACGTCGGCAGCACGTAGAGCGTGGAACCGGGCGGCACGGCGTCGACCCCGCGGCGCAGGGCGGCGGCCAGGTCGGGCTCGACGGCGACGCGGTCCGAGGGGATGCCCGCATACTTCAGCCGCAGGGCCATATCCTCGGCGCGGGTGCCGGAGGCCACGACGGTGGCGAACGGCACGGCCGCCAGCCGCTCCACGTCGGCGTCCCAGAGCCAGGACATGTCGCGCCCATCCGCGTAGCGGTCGTTGATGGCGATCAGGATGCCCTTGTTGGGGTCGGGGTCGCGCGCGAGGGTGCGCAGGACCTCGCTCAACCCCACCGGGTTCTTCACCAGCGCCAGCAGGGCCGTCCGGCCGTCGATGGGGACCGCCTCCATGCGGCCGAACGAGCTGCGGAACGCCGTGAGGGCGTCGGCCACGGTGTCGGGCTCGACCCCGAGGGCCAGGGCACCGGCGGCGGCCGCCAGGGCGTTGTAGACGTTGTAGAGCCCACCGGCCGCGAGGTCGAAGGACATGGGGCCGGACGGCGTGCGCAGGTGGAGGCGCCAGGCCAGGGGACGGGCCGGCCCCGGCTGCGCCGCGGGCATCGCACCGGCTGCGGGTGAGCGCAGCGCGGTGGCGGCGGAGCCCATGACGGTCCCGCCCGCGTGCGCCGTGGCCACAAGGGTCGTGGCAGCGCCCCCGTCCGCTCCCGCCCCACGCCCCCAGGGCTCCTCCAGGGCGACAAGCGCCACGTCGGGCGCGGGCCGCCGCAGACCGCAGCCGTCGCAGGCGTAGCGGCCAAGATGCGCGTAGTAGCGCGCCTCGTACCGGAAGGGCCGCCCGCAGCGCGGGCAGTGGCCCGCATCGGAGGGCGCCTGGCCCGGGTCGTCGGGGAGGTCCGTCTCCACGCCGAAGTAGACGCGGCGCAGGTGGGCGGTGGCCTCGGTCTCCCCCAGCCCCGCGGCCAGGGGGTCGTCGGCGTTGAGGACGGCCACCCCGCCCGCCGGCATGGCCGCCAGCCCCCGCCGCACGAGGGCCACCGCCGTCTGCAGCTCGCCGTAGCGGTCGAGCTGGTCCCGGAAGAAGTTCGTCACCACCGCCACGCGCGGCCGCATGGCGCGGCACACGGCCGGCATGCTGGCCTCGTCGACCTCGGCCACGGCCTGGTCGCGCCCGGCCCCGCCCCAGCCGGTGGCGGCGATCAGCGCGGAGGCCACCCCGCTGGCGAGGTTGGCGCCCGTGCGGTTGTGGGTGATGCGGCGCCCGTCGGCGGCGGCCCCGGCCGCGAGCATGGTCGCCGTCGTGGTCTTGCCGTTCGTGCCCGTGACGACGGCGGACCCGCGGCGAAGGCGGCGCGCGAGGTCGCCGATGAGGGCAGGATCGACGCGGAGGGCGAGGCGCCCGGGCAGCGTGGAGGCGCCCCGGCCGAGCAGGCGAAGGGCGAAGAAGGCGGTCTTCCCGGTCCAGAGGCCCAGCCAGGCGCGAAGCCCCAAGCGGTGCACGATCCCCCAAATGATTATATCGGTGCGGGCGGCGCCTACGCGCCGCCCGCTTCATGCGGCTTCCCGGGGTCGATGATGGTCAGGGGTCGGGCAGCTGCGCGGCGAAGTCCATGGCGGCCGCGCGCACCAGCCTCGCCGCTTAACCCATCCTGGCGCGGCTCGGCCCAGGTCGCCTTTCGCCGCTCCCATGAGGTCGCGGCTTCGGCTCCCGTCATCCAGACCCTCGGCGGCCAGAAGGTCGAACCCGCGGTCGGCGCTGATGATGCGCTCGCAGCGCCAGCGCAGGGCGGTCGCGGCGTGAGTGGCGTCATGGACGCCAGATCCAGCATGGCGGGCCAGCAGGTCCATGGCGAGGCGCACGTCCTCCTCCTCGACGGGCAGCACCGCCTCGACGGGCGGCACCGCGCCCACCACCGCAGCGGCCTCGCGGGCGCGTTCGAGCGCGACGCTCGCCGCACCCACGCGGTGGTAGCGGTAGGGGATCTCCTGAAGCAACTCAGTATTCGTCACTGCCTGGAGGCCGGACCGGACGGCCGCGGTCAGGATGCGGCGGCACGGGTCGCGGCGGGGGCTGTCCGCCCCGGCCGCGTACATGAAGACGTTGGCGTCGATGAAGATCACTGGGGCGGCTCCGTACGGATGCGCTCATAGGACTCCGACAAGTCCTCCGGTGAAGGTCCGGTGAAGTTCCGGTGTAAGGAAGGTCGATCGGGTCATGCGCGGCCAGGATCTCCGCCAGGGCCTGCTCCGCGGCTCGCCTCCGCTCGTTGGCGGACCCGTAATGGGCGACGATCGCCTCGCGGACGAGGTCCCCCACGGTCCGGTGGCGCTCCCGCGCCAAGCGCCGCAATAGGGCGGCTGTCTCGGGGTCCACGACGACGTGCAGCCCGTGCGACAAGCTCATCCCCCCGCCCGTGTGCGCTACAGCAGGCCTGCCACCGCCTCCGCCGCTCTGGCCACATCCTCGCGGTTGCTGTAGTAGTGCAGCGACAGGCGAATGACGCGGCCGCGCGGGGCGACGATCACGCCCGCGTCGCGCAGGTGGGCCCCCGCATGCTCGGGGTCTTGGACCTCAACGCAGACCAGCGGCCCGCCGTCGGGCGACACGACGCGCGCGCCCGTCCGGCGCAGCCGCTCGCTCAACTCGTCCGCCAGCGCGCCGACGTGGGCGGCCACGGCCTTGGGGTCCGTCTCCGCCAGCACCTGGAGGCCCGCCCGGGCCACGTAGCCCGCCATCACGGCCGGGGTGCCGCTCTGGAAGCGCCGGGCGTCCGGCGCAAGGTCGAGGGCGAAGGGGTCGAAGGCGAACGGGTTGCGCTGGGCGAACCAGCCCCCGCCGGCCGGGACCAGACGCTGGTGGAGCTCGCGCCGCACATAGAGGAACGCGATCCCGGCCGTCCCCAGCAGGTACTTCAGGGCGCCGGCCACCAGGAAGTCGCAGTCGATGGCCTTCACGTCGAGGGGGACCACGCCGGCCCCCTGGTAGGCGTCGACGAAGAGGAGGGCCCCGGCCGCGTGGGCCTGGCGCGCGGCTTCCGCCAGGTCGCAGCGGGAGCCGTCGGCGTAGGAGACGGCGTAGGCGGAGACCAGGGCGGTGGCCTTGTCCGCGAGCGGTGCCCGGGTCAGGCGCACCTCCGCACCGCGGGCCCGCTGCCCCAGCCACACGTGGGCGACGGAGGGGAACTCCAGGTCCGAGGCGGCGATCACCCGCCGCTGGCCTGAGTAGTCCAGCGATGAGGCCACCGCCTGCGCCCCCGCCGAGGCGCACGACACGACCGCCACCTCGTCGACACTGGCGTTGATCAGCTTGGCAAAGAGGGCGCGGGCCTCCTCGACGGCCTCCACCCAGTCGGTCCAGGCTGCCCCCTCGTCGCGCCAGCCCCGCAGGAAGGCCTCCCCGGCCGCCAGGGTGGCGTCGGAGGCCGGGCCCTGCGAGCAGGCGGCGAGGTAGGCGGTGCTGGCGCAGATTGGGAAGCGACTGCGGAAGTCAGCCGGATTCACGCGGATCCCTCCCACCCCCGTGGGGTTCGCGTCCCGGTCGGATCCATCCTACAAAGGAACGCGCCCGTCAATAGAGAAAGGTTGTAGGATCAACGCGGCCAAGACGCTCGGCTTCAGCGAGCAGCAGGCGTTCACGGCCCTGCAGCCGTCCTTTGCGAGCGGTCTCGGCACGGCCCTGATGAGCGCCGGTTACAGCCTGTCGAGCCTGGTCGTCTCATTCCTGAACCTGAACCTGATCGGTACGGACTCCGCAGCCGTCGCCGCAGCCTTCCCGGGGCTTTTCGGCAACGCCGGCGCGCTCGTCGCGGAGTCGACCGCCGCAAGCAACCTGCAGGCCATGGGCGTATCGGGCGTCGAGGCCGGCAACCTGTTGATCGCGGTCCACTCCGCCGCCGCGCAACAGGGGTGGCGACCGCACTGGACAAGGCGGGCTTCAGCGCCGACGACGCGGCCGACGTTGTGCTGGCCAACCTGAGCGTTGCACGGCATCGCCGTCGCCAATGCGGATGCGGATCTCGAATCCGTGGCGGACAACCTGACCTCAGAGTTCGGGATCACCCCCGGCGCGGCCACGATCCAGCTGCTGAGCCCGGCGGGTTACAGCCTCTCAGAGATCGCGACCGTTCTCCTGGCACAAGAGAGTCAGAATGCGCCGCTCGTGGTCAGCCAGCCCGAGGGCGCGGGTTACGGTCCGGCCGCCGTCGCTTCCTACCTGAACGCCACGTCCACGGCCAACCTGAACGCCCGCGTGAACACGACGGCCGGAGACCTCGTGGCCGCCGGATACGGCAGCTGCAGCAACAACCTCACGGGCATCGTGAGCACGTTGGAGCTCGTCTTCGGCGTATCGGGCAGCTACCTCGTCGACGACTCGACGCTGCTGCCGGAGCTTGGCCAGAACTGTACACTGCTCCGGCTCACAGCGGCGGTGAACGCAGTGAGCCCCTCCAGCCAGCTGGCATCGACCGCACTGGAGGAGATGTATCGGAGCGGTCAGCCTGTCGCGGAGGGCGCCTATCTGCTTGAGCAGGTCTTCGCCACAACCAACCCAGCACTCGTCGCGGACGCCCTCCAGCAGGCGGGCTACCCCACGTCGGACGTACTTACGGGGCCGCGCGAGCTGCTTGGCCTGACCGTCGCCCAGGCGACGCAGGTCGTCTCGGGCTTGGCCGTCGCCACCAGTGCGCTGTCAGCTGGCACGGTGGGCCAGACCCACACCGGGACCCTCGCGGCGACAGGTGCGACGGCCGGGGATTCGTACGGGTGGAGCATCTCGTCAGGCAGCCTGCCCAGCGGTCTGTCGCTCAACGCCGCGACTGGCCAGATCAGCGGCACGCCGTCGGCGGCGGGCACGAGCTATTTCACCGCCCAGGTCCAGGACACCACAACCGAGGCGACGGCCCAGGCGTTCCTGAGCCTCACGATCGACAGCAGCGCCCGGGCCCTTTCCATCGCGACGGGGTCGTTGGCCGTCGCCTTCACCGGTGAGGTCTACGCGATGAACCTCGCGGCCGGGGGGGGGCACGCAGCCATACACCTGGAGCGTCACGACCGGCGCTCTGCCGGCCGGGCTCACCCTCAGCCCCGACACGGGCGAGATCGGTGGGACCCCCACCACCACTGGCGCCAGCAGCTTCACTGTCCAGGTGCGCGACGCGGCCGGCGCCGAGTCGACACAGGCGGTGAGTCTCACGGTCGACGACCCGGCCGTCACGGCCCTGACGGCGCTGCCGGCGTTCGGCTACGCGACCGACGATGTGATCACCCACCTCTTCCCGCCGAGCGCCGCGCCCAACCTGTCAACGGTGGCCGCGGACCTGCTGGCCGCCGACATCGACCCCCTCGACCCATTGCTCGCGCTGTACGGTCCCAGCGCCGGCGCCAACAATCAGGATCTGGCCTTGGCCGAGGCGCTCAACACCCTGGGTGTCAGCGAGGCGCAGGCCGTGGGCATCCTGGAGAGCTTCGGTTACACCACGCCGCAGCAGATCGGCACGATCCTGTGGAACGACGGCTATGGGCTCGGCTACGTCGCGCAGGGCATCTACGACGCATTGCCCGCGGCATCCATCACGAGCGGCTGGATAAGCGCCGTGCTGCTGGTTCTGGTGAAGATGCCCGACTGCGGATCCGGAGATCATCTCGGCGCGCTGCCCGTCTGCAGCACGGGCACGCCCTTTACGGCGAGCGATCAGGAGCAGGCCCTGGCCTCAGCCCTCGGCCAGAGCTCGCTGAGTTGCAGCGACGCGGAGATCTGCGCGCTCGTGTGGCAGGCCCTGCAGACCACGGGCGCCTCGGCGAGCGACATTGTCGCCACGATGACGGCCGCGCCCTACAGCATGCCGCTGAGCCAGGTGGCCGCGAACCTTCAGAGCCTGGCGGGCTACACGGCCGCGCGGGTGGTATCCGCGGAGTCGTCCGCCCCGGTCAGCGCTTCGGCGGCCCAGATCGCGGACAGTCTCTACGCGACGACCTTCAGCCCGCCCACTGTGGGCGACGCGCTGGTCTCCGCCGCCGGGAGCCAGGAGGCAGCCAGCATCGACATGAAGAACGCCGGCTACAGTGCACCGGCAATCGGCAGCTGGTACGCCACCCTTCCCGGCGCAAGCCTGGAGAAGGTCTTCCTCGACCTCCAGGACATTGGCTTCGACTTCTCGGACGCGGAGGCGGCGGCCTACCAACTCTATCCGATCGATCCGAGCCAGTTCATGTCCGTCATCGGCTCAACCGGCTTGTGAGCCCTCGCGATGGGGCGGCGCATAGGCGCCGCCCCTCACAACACGCGCTACGTGGGGATGTGCCCCGTGAACCAGTCGAGGTAGCGCGAGAACCGGTCCAGCCGGTGGTCGGGCCGCCCGATCCGCCCCATGCTGTGGCTCTCGTCCGGGTAGCGCACGAACACGGTCTCGACCCCCAGCCGCGTCAGGGCGTTGTACCACATCTCGCCCTCGCCCATCGGGCAGCGGTGGTCCTGCTCGCTGTGGATGATCAGCGTCGGCGTGCGCACGTGGTGCACGGACATGATGGGCGACTGCTTCAGGTACCCGTCGGGGTCGGCCCAGGGGTCGGGCCGCCCGCGCCGCCGGAAACCGAAGTCGCTGTAGAGCATCTGCGACATCATGTTGCTGATGCAGCGGTCGGTCACGGCGCACGCGAAGCGGTCGGTGTGGCCGGTGATCCAGTTGGTCATGTACCCGCCGTACGACCCCCCGCAGACGCCAAGCCGCGCCGGGTCGATGCTCGGGCAGCGCGCCAGCGCCGCGTCGACGCAGTCCATGCAGTCCTCGTAGTCCTTGGTGCCCCAGGCGTGGTCGATCGCCCGCTGGAACTGCTGCCCGTAGCAGCCGGAGCCGCGCGGGTTGCAGTAGATCACGGCGTAGCCGGCGGCCGCAATCAGCTGGTGCTCAATGAAGAACGACTCGCCGAAGGCCAGCCCCGGCCCGCCGTGGACGTTGAGAATGGCGGGCAGCGAAGCTGCCTTCTCCCGGCCGGGCGGGAGAATCAGCCAGGCATCGATGGTTTGGCCGTCGCGGGCCTGAAACCGAAAGTATTCCGGGGACGCGACCAGCAGGTCGGGGTTGAGGTGGGTGGCGCGCCGCTCCTCCCCGCCCAACCGCCCGAAGTACAGGTCGCCAGGCTCGGTGCCGCTGGCGATCCCGGCGGCGTAGTGCGTCATGTCGCTGGCGTAGGACAGCGCAAATAGGTGACGGGTGCCGCCCAGGGCCGCGCGCGTGGCGCCGCTCCCGTCCGTCCGCAGCGCGAGGATGTGCACGGTGCGCCCAGGGGTGACGGGCAGGAGCAGCTCATCGCCCGCGGCGGAGAACGCCAGGGCCGGGATGCTCCCGCCCACCCGGAAGTCGGAGACGACGCCGTTCCCGAGGTGGTAATCCAGCCCGCCAGGCGTCAGGTCACGCCGCTTCTCCCCGCCCGCAGCGTTGACGAGGTAGACGTGCGGCAGCGCCCACTGCTCCATGCCCTCCTCGTGGCCGATGTAGGCCATGCTGCGACCGTCGCGCGACCAGACGGGATCGTGCGCGGGACCCAGCGACTCCGTGAGCTTTCTGAGGCTGGTCCCGTCCGCCACCCAGATATCGCTGAACGGCGCATGGTCCGGGTCGTCGACTCGTGTGGCCGAGAAGGCGATTCGATGGCCATCGGGCGACCAGGCCGGGCTCTGGTGGTCATAGGGACCACCGGTGACCCAGTGGACCTCCGACGGAGCCTCC
>DAHVAF010000216.1 GCA_027314765.1 Clostridia bacterium
CGACGTCGGCCAGCTTGCGGCCGCCGCGGCGACCGCCCGGCTGCTTGGGCTCGTCTACCGCGTCGTCCTGGCCCGGGCCGTGGGCGCCGAGGCGCTCGGCCTCTTCCAGCTGGCCCTGCCCATTTATCTTGTCGTACTGACGGCCTGCTCGTTGGGCCTGTCCGCGGCCGTGACCCAGCAGGTGGCAGCCGCGGCGGCCCAGGGCGACCTTCGCCGCGCCGCCCGCATCCGGCGGCGGGCCGCGTGGATCGGCGGCTGCGCGGCGACCGCCGGCACGCTGGTCCTGCTGGTCATGGCGCCCCGGCTCGGCGATGCCCTGCTGCGGGACCCGCGGGCGGCGGCGCCGCTGGCTGTGCTGGCGTGGGCGCTGCCGCTGGCCGCGCTTCAGGGCATCTACCGGGGGTACTGGCAGGGCCTGCGCCGCATGGTGCGGGTCGGTGCGTCCCCGGTCGGCGAGAACGTGGTGCGCCTGCTGGTGCTTGGCCTGTGGCTTGCGCTGGCGCCGATCCTGCCCCCGGTGACGGCGGCCGCCGGCGCAGCCGGCCTGGTCGTGCTGGGCGAGCTCGTGGGACTGCTGGCCGTGACGGCCGGGGCGCGCCACGATCCGGCCGTGGTCCCGCCGGGGCCGGAGGGGGTCGGCCTCCGCCGGATGCTGGGGGTGTCCCTCCCCGTTGCGATGAGCCGCATGGCCGGCACGCTCGGCATGGCGCTGGATGCCGCCCTCATCCCGTCGCGCCTGATCGCGGGCGGTGCCGACGCGCTCTCCGCCACCGCCGCGTTCGGCCGCTTCATGGGCATGGTCATGCCGCTTGTGACCTTCCCGACCGTGCTGATGGGGGCCGTGTCCACGGCCCTCGTCCCTGCCGTGGCCGAAGCGTGGGCGAGTGGCCGGCGCGATGCGATCCGCGGGCGCGCGGCCGCAGCGGCCGCAGTGGCCGGCGCGATCGGGCTCGGCACCGCGCTCGCCCTCTCCTCCGGCGCCGGCTGGCTGGGGCAGGTGGTGTACGGCCAGGCCCACCTCGGCCCGCTCCTTGCCGAGGGCGCTATGATCGCCCCCGGCCTCTTCCTCAGCATGGCCGCCGGCTCCATCCTGCATGGCCTCGGCCGCACCGGGCTCTCGCTGGGTAGCCAGATGCTGGGCGGCGCCTGTCGCCTGGGCCTGATTCTGGTCTGGGTGGCGCCGATGGGCATCGCCGGAGCCGCCCTGGCCACCGCCGTCGGATTTGCCGTCACCGCGGCGGCGGAGTGGACCTGTGTCGCGGCGCTCCTTCGACCGGCGTAGGGGCCGCCCTGGCGGCCTCTACGCCTCGGTCAGGGCGTACCCTTCGCGGGCCAGCCGTTCGCGCACCCCATCCGCGTGCTCGGGGCCACGGGTCTCGACCAGCAGCGTCACCCAGGTCTCATCCAGCGGCAGGCCGACGCGCAGGCGGTCGTGCTCCACGGTGACCAGGTTGCCGCCCTCCACCGCCACAAGGTGAAGCAGGGTCGCGAGGCTCCCCGGCCGGTCCGGCACCCGCGTGCGCAGCCGGAGGTAGCGGCCCTCCCGCACAAGGCCCCGGTCGATGATCTCCCCGAGCATCGTGACGTCCACATTGCCGCCGCTGACGACCGCCACCGTCGGCTGCGGCCACGGCCGCGCCAGGGCGGCGGCGGTCGCGGCCGCGCCGGCCCCCTCGGCCACCAGGCGCACCCGCTCGATGAGGAGCAGCATGGCCCGGGCGACCTCGTCCTCCTCGACGACGATGACGTCGTCAACCAGCGCCTGCACCATGTCGAAGGTCCGCTGCGAGGGCTGCTTCACGGCCAGGCCGTCGGCGATGGTGTGGACGGAGGGCAGGGTGACCAGGCGGCCCGCTTTCCGCGACTCGGCCATCGCCGCAGCCCCTGCCGCCTCCACGCCGACGACCCGAATGCTCGGCCGCAGGGCCTTCGCCGCCGCGGCGACGCCGCCGATGAGGCCACCGCCGCCGATCGGGACCAGGATGCAGGCGCAGTCGGGCAGGTCGGCCAGGATCTCCAGGGCCACGGTGCCCTGGCCCGCGATCACGCCGTCGTCGTCGAAGGCATGGATGAGCACGTAGCCATGCTCCCGCGCGAGCGCCTGCGCCTTGGCGAACGAGCCGTCGAAGGTGGTGCCCTCCTGAAGGACCTCGGCGCCGAGGCGACGCGTCGCCTCCAGCTTGGTGAGGGGCGCACCCTCGGGCATGACGATGGTCGCGCGGATGCCCAGCTCGCGGGCCACCAGCGCCACCCCCTGGGCGTGGTTGCCCGCGGAGGCGGCGACAACGCCCCGGGCCCGCTCCTCTGCGCTGAGCAGGCGCATCCGGCTGAAGGCGCCGCGCACCTTGAACGAGCCCGTGCGCTGCAGGTTCTCGGCCTTGAGCCAGAGGCCGGGCGCGAGGGAATCCGCCGGCAGGAGCGGCGTGCGCAGCACCGATTCGCCAATGCGGGAACGGGCAGCCCTGACGTCGGCCAGACCTACCATGCCGGCCGCTCCGGCAGGGGGCGCAGGCTGATGCGCCGCGACTCCTCGTCGACCGCCTCGAGCCGCAGCAGGGCGGTGTACCCGTCGACCCGCTTGCTGGCCGGCTCGGCCGTCGCCACCACCACACCGATGCCCACGACGCGCGCGCCGAACTCCCCCAGCAGATCCACCATGCCCCGCGCCGTGCCCCCGCCCTTCATAAAGTCGTCCACGATGAGCACGCGAGCGCCCTGCGGCAGGGCCCGGCGCGGCAGCGACATCGTCTGGATGCGCTGGCTGCTGCCCGACACGTAGTTGATGGACACCGAGGATCCCTCCGTCACGCGGCTGTCGCGGCGAAGCAGCACCATGGGCCGGCCGAGGGCGCGGGCCGTCATCAGGGCGATGGGGATGCCCTTGGTCTCCACGGTGACGACGTACTCGGCGCCGCTCGCCGCGAACGTGGTGGCGAAGGCCTCGCCGATGGTCTGGGCCCAGGCCGGGGCGAACAGGACGTCGGTCATGTAGACGAAGCCGCCCGGCAGGATCCGGTCGGGGGCCGACAGCAGCGCGGCCAGGCTGGCGGCGCTCTTGGCCACCCGCTGCGCCGAGCGCACGGGGAGGTAGCTGACGCCGCCGGTGGCGCCGGGGTACGTCTCGATCCGCCCGAGGTCCTCCTGCGCGAAGACCTCGCGCGCCAGGGCCAGGTCCTCGCTGATGCTGGACTTGCCCGCCGTGAAGGCGCGGGCGAACTCCGTGAGGGTGAAGACCCGGCCAGGCTGCTCGACGAGGCGCTCGATCAGGGCCGCCATCCGCTGGCTCCGCCGCACCGGGCCCTCAGCTCCTTCCGCCCAGCACTGCCCGCGCGAGCGCGAGGTCGCTTGGCTTGTCGCAGTCCGTGCCGACCCCCGCATCGCCGGAGACGATGCCGCGTGCGGCCACACCGAGCCGCCGGGAGGCGATCGCCTCCAACGTCGCCACCCGGGCTGTCCCGGTCAGCAGCGCGAGGATGGTCCCCAGGCCGAAGAGGCCCGCCAGGCGCAGGGGATTCTTGCGCGCCAGGTAAAAGGCCTCCACCTGGGCGAGGAGCGGGGCCACCGCCTCCGCGCGAAGGTAGAACACGTTGCCGCCCGTGTACTCCACGCCGTCCGCCCGGACGTAGGTGCGCCTGGTGCCGGGAAACGCGGCCTCGCAGGCGGCGCGCGGCACGATCGGGTACCCGAGGGCGGCATGCGCTGCGCGGCTGGCCGCCAGGAAGGCGGCCACGGCCCCGGCGGTCAGGAGCGGGGCGTCGCCCGTGGCGACAAGAAACTCGTCGGATGGAGCCACGGCCGCCAGTCCGGCCCGCACGTTCTCCAGCAGCGAGGGCCCCGGTGCCACGGCGGTGGCCCCCAGCCCTTCGGGGCCGACCGCCACCACCCGCTCGCAGCTCGGCGCCAGCGCGGCGACGACCCAGGCGCCCATCGGGCGGCCCGCGATGGGGATCAGCGCCTCGTACGCAGAGGGCTCGTCGCGCAGGCGTCCCTCATTGCGCCGCCCCGCCAGGACCACGCCCGCGACGCTCACGGCAGCAGCCGCGTGCCCACGGCCCACCAGGCGCGCGCCTGAAAGGCGCGCGCCACCGCCCGCGCCCTGGCCAGCGACGGCATGACGCCAAAGACGGCCGCGCCGCTTCCTGTCATGAGGGCCCGCGACGCCCCCGCGGCCAGGATCTCGGCCTTGGCCGCCGCCAGCTCGGGGTGGTGGGCGAACACGGCCTTCTCCAGGTCGTTGTCGCCGCCGCCGGGTCCGACCTCGTCAAACCACGCGTAGGCGTCGCGTGTGGAGACGCCGAAGGGCGGCTTGACGATCACCACCGGGTCCGGCTGGAGCGGCGGCAGGGGCTCCAGCACCTCGCCCCGGCCCGTCGCCAGTGCCCGGCCGCCGCGGATGAAAAAGGGCACATCACTGCCCAGCTGCGCCGCCAGAGGCACGAGCGCGTCGTCGGACCAGGGCAGCTGCCACAGGTCGCGCAGGGCGAGCAGCACGCCGGCGGCGTCGGCGGAGCCGCCACCCAGCCCCGCGCCCGGCGGGATGCGCTTTTGAAGGCGGATGCGCACATCCGGCGCGCGGTCCGCTACCGCGGACATGACCGCCACGGCCTTCCAGGCGAGGTTGTCCGGGCCCGGCGGCACCGCGAATCCCGACGCGGAAAGATGCGGCTCGCCCGCGGCCAGATGCACGCTGTCGAACAGCGCAACGGACTGCAGCTCCGTGCGCACGGCATGGTAGCCGTCGTCCCGGCGGTTGCCCACCCGCAGGCTGAGGTTCACCTTGGCTGCGATTCGCACGGGCCGAAGGGTTCGCCGTCCCTGGCCGACTATCCCCCCACGGCCGCGGGCGCGGGGGTCATGGCCGCGCTGAGCGCCGCCTCGACGGCCGCCCGCCGCTCGAAGAAGGCCACCACGGTGTCGCCGGGGAGGGCGCGGGCCAGGGCGCGGCTGACCGCCTCGCACTCGTCCAGCACGACCTCGACCCGCTCCCGGGTTACCCGCGCCCGCTCCGCGCCGAGCATCAGCAGCGCCGCCACCTCGCCTGGCCTGCGCCCCCGCAGGTCCGCGTCCTCGCGCACGACGACCGCGTCGCAGAGGGCGGCGGTCCGCCCGGCGGCCAGGATCAGGTCGTCCCGCCGGTCACCGGGCACGCCCAGCACAGCGATCAGTCCGCCCCGACCGCGGCGGCGGGCCGCCACCAGAGCGGCGGCCATGGCCCTTGGGTTGTGCCCGTAGTCCATCACCACGGAGACGCCGGCGACCTCGCGCAGCTCGAAGCGACCGTGGTTCGGCAGCTCCCGCCCAAAGCGGCGCAGGGCGCCCTGCACCACGGGCTCGGGCACACCCGCGCAGAGGGCCGCCAGGGCGCCGCCCAGCGCATTCTGGACGTTGTAGGGGGCCGCCCCGAGGCCGAGCTCAGCCAGGGGGCACAGGGCGCGCTCCGCGCGTCCGTCGACGTACACGAGCGTGCCGTCGCGGACGAAGGCGGCCACGCCGCCCCCCGCCATGTGGGCGCGCAGCACGGGGTGCTCCGGACGCAGCGCAAAGAGGGCCACCCGGCCCCGGCACCGGGTCGCCATCCCGGCGACCCAGGGATCCTGGCCGTTCAGCACCGCCCACCCATGGGGCGCCACAGCTTCGACGAGCAGCGACTTCACGTGCGCGAGGTCCGCCACGCTGTCCAGGCCGTCCTGGCCCAGGTGGTCGGCGGAGATGTTCGTCACCACGGCCACCGAGCATTGCGCAAAGGCCAGGCCGCCGCGCAGAATCCCGCCGCGCGCGGTCTCGAGCACCGCAGCATCGATCTCGGGGTCGCCGAGCAGGTCGGCGGCGCTCTCCGGACCGGCGCAGTCACCCTCGCGACGGCGCTGCCCGCCAACCCAGACGCCGTCCGTGCTGGTCAGACCCACCTGGAGTCCGGCTGCGGCCAGGGCGGCCGCAGCCAGGCGTGCCGTGGTCGTCTTGCCGTTCGTGCCCGTGATGGCCACCACCGGGATGCTGCGCGGGCTGCCCGGAGGGAAGAGCCAGTCCACGATCGCACCCGCGGCGTCGCGGCTTTGGCCGCTGGCGGGGTGGTGGTGCATGCGCAGGCCCGGGGAGGCGTTGACCTCGATCACCGCCCAGCCGCCGGGCGGCAGGGGCGCGGCGATGTCCTCGACGACCAGGTCGACCCCGGCGACGTCCAGGCCGACCACCGCCGCCGCCCGCCGGCAGGCCTCCGCGACGTCCGCGTGGATCTGGTCGGTCACATCGACAGCGGTCCCGCCCGTCGACAGATTCGCCGCCTCGGTCAGCAGCACGCTCTGACCGGCGGCCGGCACGCTGGCCGGGCTGAGCCCGGCGCGGCTGAGGAGCGCGACCGCCGGCGGATCCAGGGCGATCCGCGTGAGCGGCCGCTCGTGGCCGAGGCCCCGCCGCGGGTCCGCGTTCGTGCGCGCCACCAGGGCGGCGATGCTGCTGGTCCCGTCCCCCGTGACCTGCGCGGGCAGGCGCTCGGCCGCCGCGGCGACGCGGCCGCCCACCACCAGCACCCGGTACTGGCGTCCCGCCACGTAACGCTCCACGATCACCCGCTCGGCGTGCTGGCGGGCCAGCCGGTACGCGGCCCGCACCTCGGCGACGCTTGCGATGCGCAGGGTGACGCCGCGGCCGTGGTTGCCGTCCACCGGCTTCACGGCCAGCGGAAAGCCCAACTGGCGGGCGGCGGCGACGGCCTCGGCCGCCGTGGCGGCCACCGCGCCATCCGGCACGGCCAGCCCGGCCGAGCGCAGCAGCCGCTTGGTCATCGTCTTATCCCCCGCCAGGTCGACGGCCAGGGCTGAGGTGCGGCTGGTCACGGCGGCGCGCACGCGGCGCTGGTGGCGGCCGTAGCCGAGCTGCAGCCACGACCCCTCCCCCAGGGGGCGCGCGGGGATGTCGCGGGCGCGGGCCGCCGCCATGAGCGCACGGGTGCTGGGGCCGGTGCCCCGGTCCGCCAGCAGGGTGCGGAGCGTCTCGACGTCCGGCGCGACATCGACGTCCGCCCCGTCGCACAGGTCCGCGACCAGGCGCACCGCCGCCCGCAGGGCGGAGAGGCCCGCCTCCGCGCACTCGTGCTCCAGCACGACGGTGTACACGCTGCCCCCCTCCTGCCGCGTCTTGCCGTAGAAGACGCCGCAGCCGGCCATGGCCTGCAGTTCCAGCGCCACGTGCTCCACGACGTGGCCGAGCAGGGTCCCGTCGCGCAGCCGCTCCAGAAACCCGCCGGCGTAACCGAGCCCGCAGTGGTGCTCGGCCAGTCCGGGCAGCAGCTGGGCCAGCCGGTCGCCGAACCCCGGCAGGTCCCGGCTGGTCACCCCCGCGGACGACTCGAGGTCGACCCGCGCCACCACCACGGGGAACCGAGCGTGTACGTTCAGGCCCTCGATCGCCCGGGCCTCAAGGATCCGCAAGCCGACACCCTCCTCAGTCCCTCTCGATGGTCCTCGCCACGCGGGCCGCCGCCCGCCGCGGCCGGTCCTCGCCCCCGGGCCGGAGCGGCCGCCGCCGGCGGAGGTCGAACCCGTACCCTGACGGGAGCACGTGCAGGACCACGCCCGCCAGCGCCAGCGGCTGGCCCGGCGCCGTCTCCGACACGTTGGTGAACGTCGACCGGCGGCCGTCGCAGATGGTCGCGGCCCCGCTCCCCAGGACACGCAGGCAGCCGTGCCGCACCACCACGGCCGTGTCCTCGTCGAGGCCAAGCGCCAGCGGGCGGGGATTGCAGGCCAGGGCCGCCAGCAGCCGCCCGATGCGCCCGCGCTCGGCGAAGTGCTGGTCGACCACCACCCCGGGCAGCAGCCCGAGCCCCGGCGCCAGCCGGATGGCGTTCATCTGCGGCGCCACCTCGGCCTCGCCCCCGACCACCATGGTGGAGCTGACGACCGAGGCCCCGGCGCTGGTCCCCGCCACCAGCAGGCCCGCCCGGAACCGCCGCCGCAGCACGCGTTCCAGCGGCGTGCCCCCGAGGACGGCCGTGATGCGGATCTGATCCCCGCCGGCGAAGAAGAGGGCAGTGGCCTGGCGCAGGCGGCGCAGGCTGCCGAGCGCTGTGGCCGCGCGCCGGTGGGGGATGTCCAGGGCCCCGACCTCGGCGGCCCCGAGCCGCGCGAACGTCCGCAGGTACGGCGCCGCCGCGGCGTCCGGCTCCTCCGAGGCCGCCGTGCAGATGAGGATGCGGGCCGCGGCGCCGCCCGCCAAGGATAGGACGCGCGCCAGGATCGGCGCCTCCCCGTCCTTGGCCTCGCCGCCGCCGATGATCACGAGAACCGCACGCCCGTCCCGTATCTCCGCCATCCGGGAGGCTAGGCTGCCCCCCGCCCGGCCCCGGTACGCGGCCTTCCGGCTGGATCCATCTGTTACGATTCCCTCATGATTACACTGCTGCCCATGACCGAGGCGCAGCTGACGGCCTTTCTGGATCCCGCCATCGCCGAGTACGCGCGCGACCATGTCACCGACGGCCAGTGGCTGCCCGAGGAGGCCCTCGAGCTCGCACGCCGGCAGTTCGCCACCCTGCTGCCGGAGGGTGTGCGGACCCCTGACCACCACCTGTTCACCCTCGTCAACGAGGCCGGGCAGGAG
The DNA here is from genome assembly GCA_027314765.1 of Clostridia bacterium. Classification (GTDB taxonomy): domain Bacteria; phylum Bacillota; class Sulfobacillia; order RBS10-35; family JAJYVM01; genus JAJYVM01. The sequence continues at coordinate 8,599 of DAHVAF010000216.1, forward strand.
GTTGGCGCGCTCTGGTTCGCGATGCAGACGCGGCAGGGCCGCCCCGCGGCCTACGTGTACGACGTCCGCATCCGGGAGGCGTTCCGGCGCAGGGGCTACGCCTCGGACGCCTTCGCGCAGATCGAGCGCCGCGTGCGCGACCTGGGCGGCGCCAGCATCGCGCTGCACGTCTTCGGCCACAACGAGGCGGCCATCCGGCTGTATACCAAGCTCGGCTACGCGCCCACGAACCTGCTCATGGCCAAACGGCTCGATCCGTCAGGCTGAGGGCCCACTCGCGACGGTGGCCGGGTCCCACCCCCGCCCAGGAAAAGCAGAGGCCGCCACGCGCACGCGTGGCGGCACAAATTCGGCTCGGATGTGCGGGCTGCCGGCTAGCTCGCGCTGACCTCGAACTTCTGGCGGCCCTGGTCGCAGCACAGGCTCAGCTCGACGATCTCCGTCAGCAGGTCCGCGTACGAGTACGAGACGAGGCGGTTCTGGCGGTCCTCGTCGAGCCGGACGATGAAGTGGTTCGTGTATGTCTTCTCCAGCGTCCCCTCGCGCTCGACGATCTTGCGGCGGCCCTTGTTCGCCCGGATCAGGACCCGCTGGCCGACCAGCCCGTCGAGTCCGGTTTTGATGTTGGAGAGGACGTTGTGGCGCGTTGCCATGGATCCACCCCTTCTGCGGCCATCCTGCGGGACCCATCTTACCATGGGCCAAGCACCCGCGTCAAAAGCCGATAAGTATAATGGCACCTTTCCAGGGGTGTCAAGCGTGGACAGGCGCGCGCTTCGCCGATGCGCGGACCGCGCGGGGATGCCTTATTTCGTGTACTTGTCCGCGACCTTGGAAGCGCCGTACGAGTCCGGCTTGATCTTGGCGTCGAAGCCGCTGCCCGTCACCATGCCCACGATCTCGCGGATCAGCTCGCGCGTCTCGCCATTGGGGCCGACATCGAGGTGGATCTCGACGTTCAGGCGCGCGTAGCCGTTCTCGGACATGCGCTCCGCGAGGCGGCCGGCCAGGCCGAGGCTCAGCGAGGTCTCGTAAAAGATCTTCTGGCGCAGCGAGGAGATGCGGCGCTGCGTGCGCCGCTGGTAGAAGTAGCGGGCGCCCTTGCCCTGGCGGTGGATGACCACGGCCGACACGAAGGCGACGGCGTCCTCGCGGGCCTGGGAATCGCTGCCGATGATCAGCTTGTAGGCCGCGCCAGGCTCCTCTTCCACGTAGGCGACGATCTCGGCGAACATGGCGTCGAAGCTGAGGGCGCCCTTGGTGGGGCTGATAAACTGCAAGCCCGCGCGCCTCCCCGGCTGGCGCATCCGGCTATCAGTATACACCGGTGCGGACCAGCGCCGCGAAGTCATGCAATGACAGCATCTCCGGCCGCGCCAGCGGGTCCAGGCCGCAGGCGGCGACCTGGGCGGGCGCCACACCGAGCGCGTTGGCGATCGTCTTGCGGCGGTGGCTGAAGGCCGTGCGGATGGCGGCGAAGAGGCGCTCCGGCGGCACATCCACGGGCGGCGCCGGGTGCGGGCGGATGCGGACGATGGCCGAGCGGACGCGTGGCGGCGGCAGAAAGGCGCCGGGCGGCAGGCGGAAGAGCAGCTCTGCCGTGCCGTGATACGCGATGAACAACGCAAGCGATCCGTGGCGGCGGTCGCCCGGTCGGGCGACCGCGCGCGCGGCCACCTCCAGTTGCAGCGCGACGACGTAGAGCTCGTGACGCATGGGCAGCACGCGCCCCAGGATCGGCCCCGCGACGTTGTACGGGAGGTTGCTGACCAGCTTGGCGGCGGGCGGGAGGTCGACCTTGAGGGCGTCGCCCCACGTCACGGCGGCGTCCTGGCCGGCCAGGCGCTCGGCGAGGACGCCCTCCCAGCGGCGGTCCAGCTCCACGGCCTCCACGTGGGCGCCGGCGGCGCAGAGGCCCAGGGTCAGGTTGCCGGCGCCGGGGCCGATCTCCAGCACGCGCTCGCCGGGCCGGATCGCGGCCGCGGCGACGATGCGGCGCAGGGCGCTCGGGTCGACCAGCAGGTGCTGGCCGAACGACTTGTCGAGGCGAATCCCGTGGCGCGACAGGGTTGCGCCGAGCTCGCTCATGGCAGCCGGAAGAGGGCCCGTGCGGCGGCGGCGCCGTCGACAGGCGCGCCGCGGAGATCGGTGAGGAATCGCGCGGTATCCGCCACGAACGCGGGCTCGTTGCGGTGGCCGCGGTGCGGCACGGGGGCGAGGTAGGGCGCGTCGGTCTCCAGGAGAAGGCGTTCCGCGGGACAGCGGCGGGCGGCGGCGTGGATGCCCTCGGTGCCCTTCGGGAAGGTCACAAGACCCCCAAAGCCCAGGTGGAGGCCAAGCGCGAGGACCTCGTCGGCGAGGTCCTCGTCGCCCGAGAAGCAGTGCCACACGCCGGGCGGGCAGCCCTCGCGGCGCAGGATGCTCAGGACGTCGTCGGCCGCCTCCCGTTCGTGGATGATGATCGGGAGCTGCCGCTCATGGGCGATCTGGAGCTGCGCGGCGAATGCTTGGCGCTGCTTGTCGCGGGGCGCGAAGTCGTAGTGGTAGTCGAGGCCGATCTCGCCGATCGCCACGACGTCCAGGGCGCGGAGCCCGTCCCAGCCGCCCGCGGAGGCCTCGTGCGGGTGGACGCCGCAGGCGACGGAGACGTCGGGCTGGGCGGCCGCCAACGCGGCCGCGGCATCCCAATCCCGCGACGAGGTGCCGATGGTGACCATGCGGGTCACGCCGGCGGCGCGGGCCCTGGCCAGGACGGCCGCCAGGTCGTCGGCGAAGGCCTTCGCCGTCAGGTGGCAGTGGCTGTCGATCACCGGACGTGGCTGCCGCTCGGCAGCGGCTTGTCCGGCACCACCAGGGCCAGCTGGCCGTCGTCGGTCGCGGCCGCCAGCAGCATGCCCTCCGAGCGCACGCCGCGGATGGTGGCGGGCTCCAGGTTCGCCACGACGACGATGTGCTTGCCGACCAGGTCGGCCGGCTGGTAGTACTGGGCGATGCCGGAGACGATCTCGCGCTCGGCCGAGCCGACCCGGAGCTTCAGCTTCAGGAGGCGGTCGGCGCCCTTGACCTTCTCCGCCGCGAGGATCTCGGCCAGGCGCAGGTCGACCTTGCGGAAGTCGTCGATGGAGATCGTGGGAGCCGCTGGAGTGGGCTGAGCCGGCGCCACCTTGAACCCCTCCGCCCTGCTGACGACTTCGTCGGCATCCAGACGCTGGAACAGGGCTGCGCCCCGGTGAATCTGCTGGCCAGCTTGGAGCCCACCCCAGCGGGTGTCCGCCCACCGGCTGGCGGCGAGATCCGCCGGGTCGCAGCCAAGCTGGGACCAGATCTCCTTCGGCGCGTCGACCAGGAACGGCTGCAGGGCGACCGCCAGGATCCGCAGGGACTCGCACAGGTTGTAGAGGATCTGGGACCGGCGCTCCGGCGGGAGGTCGGCGCGCCAGGGGGCCGTCTCGTCCACATACTTGTTGGCACGGTGGACCAGGGTCCAGAGGGCCGCGGCCGCGTCGTGGATGCGCAGGTCATCGATGGCGGCGGCGGCATCGGCGACGGCCGAGGCCGCCACCTGATCCAGCCCGTCCGCATCGCCCGGCTCTGGAATCCTGCCGCCGAAGTGGCGCTCCACCAGGGCCGTGGAACGCGACAGCAGGTTGCCGAGGTCGTTGGCCAGGTCCGAGTTGTAGCGCTTGACGAACGACTCGGCCGCGATGTTGCCGTCCTGGCCGAAGGGCGTCTCGGCCAGCAGGTAGTACCGGGTCGCGTCGCGGCCGTAGCGGCGCTGGAAGGCGATCGGGTCGATCACGTTGCCCGTCGTCTTGCTGAGGCGCTCGCCGTTGACGTTGAGAAAGCCGTGGCCGAACACGGTCCGCGGCAGGGGCAGGCCGGCGGCCATCAGCATCGCGGGCCAGATGATGCAGTGGAAGCGCGTGATGTCCTTGCCGATGAAGTGCACATCAGCGGGCCAGAAGCGCGCGAAGGCCTCGGGGTCCCACCCGTAGCCGATGGCCGAGAGATAGGTGATCAGGGCGTCGAACCAGACATACACCACCTGGCTTGGGTCCCAGGGCAGCGGCACGCCCCACTCGATGTTGCCGCGCGAGATGCTGACGTCCTCCAGCCCCTCGGCCAGCACGTTCTCGATCTCGTGGCGGCGGCTGTCCGGCCGCACGAAGCCGGGGTTGGCGCGCAGGTGCGCGAGGAGTTGGTCGCGGAAGGCCGAGAGGCGGAAGAAGTAGTTCTCCTCCTCGATCTGGACGGCCGGGCGGTGGTGGATCGGGCAGAGGCCCTCCACGAGGTCCTTCTCCGTGTAAAAGGCCTCGCATGATGGGCAGTACCAGCCCCGGTAGACCCCCTTATAAACGTGTCCGGCGTCGCGGATGCGCGTGACCAGGTCCTGCACGGCGCGCACGTGGCGCGGGTCGGACGTCTGAAAGAACGACGTGTAGGAGATGGCCATGGCGTCCCAGGTGCCGCGGAAGACGGCCGCCATCTTATCGCAGTACGCCTGCGGCGTGAGACCCTGCTCGCGCGCGGCGCGGGCCACGTTGAGGCTGTGCTCGTCGGTGCCCATCACGTACGCCACCTCGTCGCCGCACAGGCGGCGGTAGCGCGCGACGGCGTCGGCGGCCACCTTCTCGTAGGCGTGGCCGATGTGCGGATCGCCGTTGCTGTAGTCGATCGCGACGGTCTGCGAGAAGACGGACATCCGCGTGACCTCCTTTGACCCCGTGTGCGCGCGGGATGACCCGCGCTTATGACCCCGTGTGCGCGCGGGATGACCCGCGCTTACCATCATGGGTCGGCGATGGCCTCCCGCCATCCCCCGCCGCAAGGCTGCGTGGCCGTGCCGCCGCCAGCTTTGGGGCGCAAAAAAAGCGCCCGCCGCCCCTGTAGGGGCGGGAGACGCGCTCCCGCGGTACCACCCTGCTTCTCCGCGGCGCCCGCTCGTGGCGCCCCGGACTCTGCCGGCCGATAACGGTGCCCACCGCCGCCCTCACGGACGGACGCTCCGGGGCCATTGCGTCAGGCGGCCGCGCCGGCTTTCACCCCTCCGGCTCGCTGCGGCGGCGGAGATCCGTGACGCATCCCCGTCTCTGCGTGACCGTATTGTAGCCTTTTCCCCCTCCCGCGGCAATCCGAGGGTTGACTTATTCTGGCAGGATTGGTATCGTCGGCTCGCACCTCTACCTGCCATCACCGAGGAGGGTTTCCGCATGATGAAGTCCACTGGTATCGTCCGCAAGGTTGACGAGCTCGGGCGCGTGGTCATCCCGATCGAGCTCCGTCGCACGCTCGACATCGCCGAGCGCGACTCGCTGGAAATCTACGTCGACGGGGACAAGATCATCCTCCGCAAGTACGAGCCCGCGTGCATCTTCTGCGGCAACGCGCAGGACGTCGTCAACTTCATGGGCAAGAACGTTTGCCACAGCTGCATGGAGGCGATGGTCAGCAAGGTCGGCTGAGCGCCCGCGGCGCCCCCGCGGCCCCGCGAACTGAGCCCTTGCTGGCCAGCCACCGATCGTAGGCGCCCCGTTCGGGTAGGCCCGCGGCCCGCGCGGCCTGTTTCGCGGCCTGGCGTGGGGTGAGCCCCGCCGCCAGGCCGCGGGCCACGGCGCTGTCAAAATCGGCGGGCTGGGTTTCTGTGGCCGTGGCCGGCGGTGCGGGTCCCCATAGCAGGGTGATCTCGCCGCGCGGAGGCTGCTCCGCGCAGCGGTGCGCAAGCTCGCGGAGCGAGCCGCGAAGGACTTCCTCGTGCACCTTGCTGAGCTCGCGCGCGATGGCGCCCGGGCGCTCCGGCGCCAGCTCCGCGGCGGCGCGCAGCGTGGATGCCAGCCGGTGCGGCGCTTCGTACGCCACCACCGTGGCGGGCAGCGCGAGCGCGCGGGACAGCGCCTCGCGGCGCTCTCCTGCGCGCCGCGGCAGGAACCCCAGATAGCAGAACGCGTCGGTGGGGAGCCCGGAGAGGGTCAGCGCCGGCAGCAGGGCCGAGGGGCCGGGCAGGGCCGTGACCGGTAGACCCGCCGCGGTGAGGGCGGCGACCAGCCGGTAGCCGGGGTCCGCGAGCCCGGGAGTGCCCGCGTCGCTCACCACCACGACCTGCTCGCCGGCAGCGACGCGCGCCACGGCCTCGCTCGCGCGCTCGGCCTCGTTGTGGTCGTGGCAGGATCGCATGGGTACGTGGATGTCGTAGTGCTCGAGCAGCCCCCGGGTGTGGCGCGTGTCCTCCGCGAAGACCACGTCGGCCTCGCGGAGGGCACGAAGCGCCCGCAGGGTGATGTCCTCGAGGTTGCCGACGGGCGTTGGGCAAAGGATCAGCCGGCCTGCGCGGCCGTCAGCCACGGCCGCAGCCGCACGAGCCGCCGTTGCCGCATCCGCCGTTGCCGCCGTCTCCGCCGCCGCAGCCGTTGCTGCCAAAGACCTCGTCGACCGGGAACCACTTGGCGCCCTCATCCATCAGGACGTTCACCTTGCGCTCCAGCACCGACACGCCGACAACTCGCCCCTCGCCGTCGCGGGTGTGGACGGTGGCGCCGATGTGCGGCAGGGGCCTGCTGCCCTCGGCGTAGTTCTCGATCTCGTAGCGCAGGCAGCACTTCAGGCGACCGCAGACGCCGGCCAGCTTGCCAGGGTTGAGGGCCAGGCCCTGGAGCTTCGCCATCTTGATGGAGATCGGCTTGAACTCGGTCAGCCAGCGCGTGCAGCAGAGCTGCTGCCCGCATGGCCCGATGCCATCCATGACCTTGGTCTCGTCGCGCGCACCGATCTGCCGCATCTCGACCTTCAGGTGCAGCTGCTGGGCGACGTCGCGCACGAGCTCACGGAAATCGACCCGGTCCTCGGCGGTGAAGGAGATCGTGACGCGGGCGCCGTCGAACGATGCCTCGGCGTCCACCGGCCGCATGGCAAGCCCCAGCTCCTGCGCCCGGCGCCGGCAGAGGGCAAGGGCCGTCTCGGCCCTGGACCTGTTGAGCGACTGGCGCTCGCGGTCCTCGCCCGTGGCCTTGCGCAGGATCCGCCGCAGGGGCAGCGTGATGTCCTCGGCCGGCTTGTCCATGCGCTCGGTGACCACGCGGCCGATCTCGGCCCCACTGGCGGTCTCCACAACCACGCTGTCCAGACGCGTGCAGGAAAGATCGCCGGGATCGAAGTGATAAAGCTTGCCTGCGCTGCGAAAGCGTACTCCGACTACGGTCGGCACGCGTTGAAACGTCCTTTCGGCAAACGCGAAGACTTCAGCATTTGGGCAGATTATAGCCAGAGCGTGCGGTGCGCCGCAAGCGAATTGCCAAGACCTCCCATGTCAGGCGGGTGCTGACATGGCTGTCCAGGGCGGCGGCCGCCGCCGCGGCCGCCCCGAATCCGTCGCTGGCCGCGAGTGTACCGCTTCTGTCGCCCGCGAGGGCGGCGTCGCGGGCGTGGTGGCGCAGGGCCGCCAGGACGTCGCCGAGATCAGTCGCCTCCGCGGCGCGGGCAGCCTGGGCCAGACACTCCCCCACGCTCCAGCTCCGGGCCCCGGCCACCCAGTCGCGGGCGGCCGTGGGACGCTGGCGCCAGGCAGGGTCCTGGGCGAGGGCGAGGGCCCGGCCGGGACGGCCGCCGGCGGCTTCGGCCAGGTCGGGCGCGTCCGCCGCGGCCACGCCGCGCTCGATGAGCCAGGGGACGAGCTCGGGCATCGCAGCGGGCAGCAGCGGGATGACCCGACACCGCGACACGATGGTCTCGGGGACGTGCTCTGGAGAAACGGCCGTCAGGATGAAGACGCTCTCCGGGGAGGGCTCCTCAATCGGCTTCAGAAGGGCGGCCACGGCCTCCGGCGTGAGCTCATCCGCGTCGGGCAGGATGAACGCGGCCCGGCCGCCGAGGACCGGCCGCAGGGCGGCGGAGCGCGTCAGGGCCCTGGCGTCGTCCAGGCGGTGGCCCGCCAGAACATGCACGTCCGCATGGCTGCCGGCCGCCAGCGCGCGGCACGACGGACAGGCGCCGCAGGCATCGCCGTTTTCGCGCGGGTGCGCGCAGAGCAGCGCGCCCGCCAAGGCGGAGGCGGCCGTCCGCCGCCCGCTGCCCCGCGGACCCACCAGGAGGTAGGCGTGGGCCGGCCGGCCGGAGCCAGCCAGCCGCCGGAGGCGTTGGGCCCCCAGAACATCGGAGAGGCGGCCCGCCACGGGCAGGGCCGGCGGGGAGGCCGCCGCCCTTCGGCCGGCGGCCATCAGACCTTCTCGAACCGCTCGCCGTTGCCCCCGAAGATCGTGGCGCCGCCCACCATCACCTCGACCGGATAGGGAACGTAGGACTCCACAGGCCCGCCGAGCGGCGACAGCGGGGTGACGAGCTGCTCGCGGGCATGACAGATCCGCCGGATGACAGCGACGACCTCGTCGACGCGCTCGTCGTCCACGCCGATGATCAGCGTCGTGTTCCCCTCGCGCAGAAAGCCGCCGGTGCTGGCCAGCTTGGTGGCGCGCAGTCCCTTCTCGACCAAGGCCTCCAGCAGGCGCAGGGAGTCCTTGTCCTGCACGACGACCACGATGAGCTTCATCCCGCTACCCCCCCTTAGATCCCTCGCGCTCTTGCCACCGTCCTTTGAGATTAGCGTCCCGCGATGCAGGCATCCACTGCGCTGGCGACATCCGCGGCCAGCTCCTGGGCGGGGCGGCGGCCGTCCAGAACGCGATAGCGCGCCGGCTCACGCGCCGCCAGCTCGAGGTAGCCCGCGCGCACCCTGGCGTGGAAGCCGCCGTCCCGCGCTTCGATGCGGTCGTTGCCGCGCTCGGGCGCCCGGCCGGCCGCCACGGCCGGGTCGACGTCAAACAGGAGCGTGAGGTCCGGGAGCAGGCCGCCTGTGGCGGCGGAGTTCACCAGGTCGATGTCGGCCAGAGGCACGCCCAACCCGAAGCCCTGATAGGCGCGGCTGCTATCGACGTACCGGTCCGCGATGACGATGTCGCCGCGGTCGAGGGCTGGGCGGATGACCCGGGCCACCACCTCGGCGCGCGACGCCGCGAATGCGACCATCTCGGCAAAGGGGGTGACCGGACCGAGGTCGGGCGCCAGCAGCACCTCGCGCAGCCGCTCGCCAAACGGCGTTCCGCCGGGCTCGCGCGTCAGCACGAACGGCACGCCGCGGCCCTGCAAATGCGCGGACAGCAGCGCCAGTTGCGTGCTTTTGCCGCTGCGCTCGCCACCCTCCAGGGAGATGAGACGTGCCGGCAAGTTGCCGCCCTGCCTCCCGCGGAGCCCCGCCCACCTGAGTGAGGCGCCGTTTGCTTCAGATCTGCGTCGCATTCGCGTCCCGCGCGCGGTTCTCCTCGACCCCGGCCGCCCGCGCGGCGGGGCTCAGAGGATCCGCTTACCCAACGCGGACGCGATGAGCTCGACGGCCATCCGGGCCGTCTGGTTGCCCTGATCGAGGATGGGGTTGACCTCCACGAACTCGCAGGAGCCCATCTGGCCCGAGTCGGCCAGCAGCTCGAGGGCGAGATGGGCCTCCCGGTACGTGAGGCCGCCCGGCACCGGCGTGCCGACGCCTGGGGCGAACTGAGGGTCGACGGCGTCAAGGTCGAAGCTGAGGTGGATGGGCCGCGTTCCGCCGGCGCCGGCGATCCGGATGGCCTCGGACATCACGGCCGCCATGCCCGACTTGTCGATCTCCTTCATGGTGAAGACCGTGACCTGGGAGGCGCGCAGGGCCTCGCGCTCGGCGGGGTCCAGCTCGCGCACGCCGACCAGCACGGTCCGCGATTCGGCCACCTTCGGGGCCGGACCGCCCAGCTCGCAGAGCGCAGGCTCGCCATGGCCGGTCGCCACGGCCAGCGGCATGCCGTGGATGTTGCCGCTCGGGGTCGTCGCGGGCGTGTTGAAGTCCCCGTGCGCGTCGCACCATATCACGCCGGTCTCCGGCCGCACCTGGGCGACACCGGCAAGGGTGCCGATGGCCACGCTGTGATCGCCCCCGAGCACCAGCGGCATGCGCCCCGCCCGCAGACTGGCGGCGACGTGGTCGGCCAGCTCCTGGCAGAAGGCGACGATCTCGGGCATGTACTTGGTCTTTTCGCTCTCGACGGCTCGGCTCTCGGCCACCGGGACGTGGAGGTTGCCGAGGTCATCGACCTCATGGCCGAGCGCCGCCAGCGCCTCATGCAGGCGTGCGTTGCGAATGGCGCTCGGACCCATGTCGGTGCCGCGGCGCGAGGCGCCGAGGTCTGCGGGCACACCGATCACGCTGATGCGCACGGTCAGCCCTCCCGCACTAATATAAGCAAACGCCCCGGAGCGGTCGTCGCCCCGGGGCGGATAGGTCTGGCTCCTGGTGCAGGATTCGAACCTGCAACCCTCCGGTTAACAGCCGGATGCTCTACCGTTGAGCTAACCAGGATCGCTGCCGCGTCGGCATTGTATGCTGCAAGGCCTGGCATGTCAAGGCGCGGAAAAGCCCGACCCCCGGCCGCCTGGGGCGGTCGGGGGTCGGGTGGGTCAAAGGTGTTCCGGCAGCGGCCGACTCTTCCGGGCAGTCGCCCGCCCAGTACCATAGGCGCTGGAGGGTGGCACGGCCGTGTTCGGGATGGGAACGGGTG
>DAHVAF010000223.1 GCA_027314765.1 Clostridia bacterium
CAATCGCCAGGCCGAGGCCGTGACCACCCTGGCTGCGGCTTCCCTGGAAAAAAGGCAGCGTCACCGAGGCGAGCTCGTCAGGCGCGATGCCAGCGCCGCGGTCGGCGATCTCGATCAGGGCATGGCCGTGCTCTGCGGCGACCCGCACCCGGACGGTGGTGGCAGGTTCGCTGAACTTTACCGCGTTCTCCAGCACCGCGGCCAGCATGTCGCGGATCTCGTCCGGCTGGGCCCGGCTCCGAGGTCCGGTGCTGGGCGCGGCCAGCTCCAGCCCGACGGCGCGCTGCGCGGCCGCGGGCCGGATGGCCGCCACGGCGTCGCGCACAACCTCGCCAAGATCCATCTCGATGCGGACGGCGGTTGTTGGCGCGCCACTGGCGCGCCCTAATTCCGTGAGCCGGCTCGCCAGGGAGGCCATGCGCTCCGTTTGGTCGCGGATCGTGGTCAGGGCCTCCTCCGGCGGCACCCCGCGCCCAGCCAGCGCCAGGTCGGCCGACGTGCGGATGATGGCCAGGGGCGTGCGCAGCTGGTGCGATGCACGGGCGACGAACTCGCTGCGCTCGCGGACCGCCGCCTCCAGGGGCCGCAGGGCACGGCCGCTGAGCACGTAGGCGATGGGCAGGGTGGCGAGGCCGCCCGCCAGGGAGAGTCCGACCAGAATCAGGAGGAACTCGCTCAGGGCGTGCAGGGAGTCGGCCGCGGGGGTCGCGAGGACCCGCGGACCGGGCGCGTTGGCCGGCTGGCGCAGGACCGCCAGGGCGCCAAGCTCGGCGTCGCGGATGATCTGGAAGGGGTCGCCGTGGCTTGCGGCCTCGGGCAGGGTGCCAGGCACGATCTGGCCGCGCTCGTCGACGATCAGGGGGCCGTCGTTGTCGACGTCACGGACGGCGGCGGCCTCCAGCCGCTCCTGCAGCTGGCCGTATATGGCGCGCCGCGCGAGAATGTATGCGCCTGTCGACAGCACGGCGAGCAGCAGGGTGGCGGCCAGGGCGCTGGCGGCGGCCACGCGCCAGCGGCTGCGGCGGAACAGGCGGCCGGGCGGCGATGCCCAGGCGGCGCCGGCGCGCGTCATGCGTCCTCCCCCGGCAGGCCCAGCCGGTAACCGAGGCCGGCGACGGCGACGATCGCCCCGTCCCAGCGCGCCGCCCGCAGGCGCCGGCGCAGGCGCGAGACGGTGGCGTCGACGACGTTGGCGCGCGGGCCCTCGCCACCCCAGATGCGCTCGGAGATCAGGTCCCGGGGCAGTGTGCGGCCGCGGTTGCGGACGAGGTACTCGAGGAGGTCGAACTCGCGCGGGGGCACCTCGACGGCGGCGCCCGCCACGGCCACGCGCCGGTCGGCCGGCCAGAGGCGCAGGGTGCCACAGGTGAGGACCTCAGGTACGATGAGGTCGGCAGGTCGGCGCAGGACGGCGCGCAGCCGGGCGAGCAGCTCCTCGAAGGCGAAGGGCTTGGTGAGATAATCGTCGGCACCGGCGTCCAGGCCCGCCACGCGGTCCGCGACCGTGCCGCGTGCGGTCAGGCAGAGGACGGGTGTGCGGACGCCGGCCTGGCGCAGGCCGGTGAGGACGCTGATGCCGTCGATGCCGGGCAGCATCAGGTCGAGGATGACGGCGTCGAACGACGCCGAGGACGCGCGCTCGTAGCCGGCGTCGCCGTCGCGCTCCCAGGCGACCTGGTAGCCGGAGGCCTCCAACCCCCGCTGGACGAGCTCGCCCAGGATCGCGTCATCCTCGACCAAAAGCACGCGCAAGGAAAGCTCACCGCCTCGCCGTCATCGTTCTGTCATCACCGCGCGGCTAGCATTACGGCCGTTAGGAGGCTGCCCGATGCCAAGTCCCTGGGCGTCCTGGAAGGCCGGCGTCATGATCCTGACGGCCGTGGCCGGCCTGGCCCTCGGCGCCATCGGCTATAACGCCCCGAGGATGCCGACCACCTCGCTTGCGACTGCCGTGGGTGGCCCGGGCGCGGCGGCGGTGGCCAGCTCCGCTCCTGCCGGGTCGGGCGCTGCCGCGACCGGGTCCACAGCCACCGGCGGAGCCACTGGCGCCGCGAGTGGGTCAAGCTCGACCGGCGCCACGGGCGGCGGCAGGGCCACGCCGTCGGCCGCGGGCTCGTCCACGGGCGGGGCGAAGGCGACGGGCACGGCGACAGCCGGCGCCGCGAGCTCGGCCCAGACCGGCGGCCAGGCCAGCGGCTCCGGGTCGGCCACATCGTCCGGATCAGCATCCGGTGCATCATCCGGTTCATCATCCGGTTCATCGTCTGCCTCGTCATCGGGCTCCACCACGGCGACGGCAGCGGCGGCCGCCACCGGCCCGCTCCTTTCGCAGTCCCAGTACGCGCCCTACGCGAATCAAATCTACCCCGGAAGCCCGTCTGCCGCCGCGCAGCAGGCCATGGTCGGCTTCCAGGCGAGCTTCAAGAGCCTCGGCGGCGGCAAGGAGCAGGTGACCATCACGGCGGGCGGGCAGAACCAGAACGCGACGTTCATCGCATCGGACAAGCTCTACTTCGTCGAGACGCGGCTCAGCGACGACGGATTCGGGCAGGATACGAATTTCGGGGACGACGGCTTCGTGCTCACGGACGCGACCGGGCACCTCACAAACAAGTGATTGACCAGGCGAAACAGGTGATCCACCAGGTGAGTGGCTGGCGAAGGTTGCCGGTGGCGGCTTCATTCTTGGCGATGCGGAGGGACGCCCGGTGCTGAAGGAGCGTGTGATCGCGCGGCTGGGCCTGGCCCTTGTCTTTGCCGGGTTCGGGTTCTGGGAGCTGACGCAGCCAAGCCAGTGGGCCGGGTACGTGCCGCCGTTCGTCGCGGCGCACGTGCCCGCCATTCCGCTGGTCCTGGTCCACGGCTGGCTGCTGCTCATGCTCGGCGTGTCGCTTCTGATCGACTTCCGGCCGGAGGTGGCCATCTGGGTGGCCGTGGGCGTCATGATCGAGATCGTCCTCGGCCTCCTCGTGACCAGCGGCTTCAGCACCACGCTGCTGCGCGACCTTGGCCTGCTCTCCCTGGCGCTGGCGACGGCTGTGGGTGGACGGCGCGCCGCTATCGCCGCGGTGCCTGCGTCGGCGCCTGCTGCGTCCGGACGCGCCACGGCCCAGATGGGCCTCCGCGGCCCAAGCAGAAGCGCCTCTGGCTCGCGTCTTGCCGACCCATCGCGACGATGAGCGGGATGGATGACGGGGCGATGACATGGGGACGCCCGGCGGGCGCGCGGCCCGCCGGGCGAGCTGCCCAGCGCGTGGGCATCTTTGTCCGGGCGTCAGCCCTTTATGTTGACGAGCTTGCCCGTCGAGCCCCCGCCCGGCTCAATGCCGTGGTCGCCGTCCCCGTCGGTGCCCGGGGCCGGCGCGGACTGGCCTCCCTGCCGCGTCGAGACGCCGCGTTGCGGCTGCGCCGGCTTGGGCGCGTGGGCCGCCGCGAGCGCGTGCGACTGCGCCACCGAGTTGATGGTCGTCATGTCCACCTCCTCCCACTGGATCCATCGTGGGTGTCCATGACGGACTGATGACGGCTGCGTCACCGGGGCGTCACGGCAGGCGGGCAGACTCAAATCCCGGGCGGCGCGCGCCCGGTCCGTCGGTCCGGGTCGTCGGTCCGGGCCGGGGAAGGGACGGTGGCGGATGGAAGGCGGCGGTGGGGAGCGCGTGGGCTTCGGGGAGGTGGTGGCGGCGGCGGAGTGCCGGCGCTGGCGGGGCGCGGCCATCAGCGGGCTGACGGACGACTCGCGCGCGGTGCAGGCGGGCGGCATCTTCGTGGCGCTGCGGGGGCTGCGGACCGACGGGCACGAGCACGTGGGCGAGGCGGTGGCGCGGGGCGCGGCGCTGGTCGTGTGCGAGGCGGAGGTGCCGTTTGAGGTGCCGAGCTGCCGGGTGGCGGCGGGGCGCGCGGCGCTTTCTGCGCTGGCCGACGCGTGGTATGGGCATCCGTCGCGGCACCTGCGGGTGGTCGGGGTGACGGGGACGACGGGCAAGACGACGACGGCGTGGCTGACGGCGGGGCTATTGCGGGCGGCGGGGATGGCGACTGGGGTGCTGGGGACGGCGGGCGCGGTGCTTGCGGACGGGCAGCGGCAGGCGGTGGCGTGGACGACGCCGCCGCCGATGGTGCTGCACGGGCTGTTGGCGGATGCGGTGGCGCAGGGGCTGGCGGCGGTGGTGATGGAGGTGTCGGCGCAGGGGATCGCGCAGGCGCGGGTGGAGGACTGCGCGTTTGATGTGGCGGCGCTGACCAACCTGTCGCGGGAGCACGGGGAGTACTTCGCGGACCTGGAGAGCTACCGGGCGGCGAAGGTGGCGCTGTTCCGGGGGCTGGGGCGGCAGGGCAAGGCGGCGCAGGCGGTGCTGAACGCGGCGCTGCCGGATGTGGGGGTGTTCCGGGCGGCGTGCGCGGTGCCGCGGGTGGAGTACGGGTCTGGGGGCGAGGTTGCGGCGTTGCGGATGCAGGCGCGGGGGATGGAGGGGACCGACCTGGTGGTGGGGCTGCCAGGCGGGGAGAGCGTGCGGGCGCGGCTGCCGCTGCCGGGGCGGCACAACGTGGAGAACGCGCTGTGCGCGGTGGCGGTGGGGAGCGCGCTGGGGCTGGGGCGGCAGGCGCTGGCGGAGGGGCTGGAGGGTGCGCGGGCGGTGCCGGGGCGGCTGCAGGAGATCCAGCGGGGTCCGTGGCGGGTGGTGGTGGACTACGCGCACACGCCGGCGGGGCTGCGGGGGGTGCTGGGGTTTCTGCGGCCGATCACGGCGGGACATCTGGTGCTGGTGATGGGTGCGCGGGGCGGGCGGGACCAGGGCAAGCGGCCGCTGATGGGGGCGGTGGCGGCGGCGCTGTGCGACGAGGTGATTCTGACGGCGGACCGGCCGGACCCGGAGGATGCGGCGGAGGCGGCGGAGCCGATGCTGCGGGCGGTGGCAGGGGTGGGGGTGCCGGTGCGGTTTGTGCGGGACCGCTGGCAGGCGCTGCAGGCGGCGCTGGGGGAGCGGGAGGCGGGGGACTGCGTGGTGGTGGCGGGCAAGGGCGACGAGCCGTGGCTGAACGACGCCGATGGCGACCTGCCGGGCGACGATGTCGCCGCCTGCCGCCAGGCCCTGATCCAGTCCCGCGTCGCCGAGGCCGCGTCTGTCGGCAGCGTCGCGCGGTAGCCTGCCACACGGGGCGTGGCTGCGCCACCATAGCCGGCGGCGGCCGGGACCCAACCCGAGGCAACGCCATCAACGGCGGCAGGATCGACCCCCATGGGCACGAATGTTCCCTCCGTGCGTGTACTCGGCATCGACCCAGGCATGGCCATCTGCGGCTACGGCGTGGCCGCCCAGGAGCCGGGCAGGCGGCCGTCCGCCATCGCCTTCGGCGTGATCCGCGCCGACGGGCTCGCGCCCGAGCTTCAGCTTCTGCGCATCCACCGCGAGGTCAGGACCCTGCTTGCCACCCACCGCCCCGACGCGGTCGCCGTCGAGCGGCTGTACTTCACGCGCAACGCGCAGACGGCCATCGGCGTGGGCCAGGCGCGCGGCGTGGTGCTGCTGGCCGCCGCCGAAGCCGCCCTGCCGCTGCGCGAGTTCACCCCGACCGAGGTGAAGATGGCGGCCACCGGGTACGGCCGGGCGGAGAAGCGCCAGATCCAGGCGATGGTGGCGACGATGCTGGGTCTGCCCGCGCCGCCGAAGCCGGATGACGCCGCCGACGCCCTCGCCGTGGCCCTCTGCTGCCTGCAGGGGGAGGCACTGCGCGATCGGCTGGGTCAGGGAGACGCCCCCCCGCGCCAGCCCGGGCAGCGGAGCCGGCCCGCGACGGCCGCCGGTGGCCGCGCGTGATCGCCTTCCTGCGCGGCCGGCTGGAATCCCGCGGCCCGGGCACGGTCGCCATCGACGTCAGCGGCGTGGGCTACGAGGTGGCGGTCTCGGCCCCGACCGCGGCCGCACTCGGCGCCCCCGGCAGCGACGTCCGCCTGCGCACGCGCCTGATCGTGCGTGAGGACGCGCTGCTGCTCTACGGCTTCGCCGACAGCGCCGAAATGGCCGTGTTCGACCTGCTGACAGGGATCCCGGGCATCGGCCCGAAGCTGGCCATTGCGGTGCTCTCCGTGCTGCCGCCGCAGCGCCTGCGGCGGGCGGTGGCCGAGGAGGACGTCGCCGCCATTACGGCCGTGCCGGGCGTCGGCCGCAAGACGGCGCAGCGCATCGTCCTGGAGTTGCGCGACAAGCTCGGCGGTCCAGCCGAGGCGCCCGCGGGCCTGCCCGGCGCGGGTCGCGGGGGTGCCGCGGACGACGCCACGAGCCAGGCCATCGCTGCCCTCATCGGCCTCGGGTTCACCCACCCCGAGGCGGCGCGCGCCGTGGCCGCGGTTCCGGAGCCGGCGTCCGACCCGGTGGATCTGGTGCGCCAGGCCCTGCGGATGGCGGGGTCGGGCCGCGG
>DAHVAF010000225.1 GCA_027314765.1 Clostridia bacterium
GGGCGCCGGCAGGTCCAGAACGCGCTCGCGCATGCTGTGACGGTGGCTGCCCTTACCGCGCACGCGGAGCCGTCCGCGGCTGGTGTCCAGGTCGGAGACCCGGAGCCGGCAGACTTCGCTCGAGCGCAGGCCGGTGCCGCACAGGACCTCAAGCAGGGCCACGTCGCGGTAGAGGAGCACAAGATGCTGCTGCGGGCCGCGGGTGGCCGCCGCCTGCGCCAGCACCTCCTGCAGGCGGCTGCGCGCGGCGCCGATCAGCGCCTGCATCTGCTCCTCGGAAGGCGCAGTGGTCGGGGCAGGCCAGCTCTCCAGCTTGACGCGCAGCGCGGCCAACGGATCCGTGGCGAAGAGGCCCTGCTCGGTGACAAAGGCGCTCAGGCTGCGAAGCGACCCAGCGATCATCCGCAGGCTGCGTTGGCCAAGGCCCCGCCGTTTCTCCTCGGCCAGGTAGCGCAACGCGACGGCTTCGTCGAGGTCGGCAAGTCTCAAACGGCGCCGATCGAGCCAATGCCCGAACCCACGCAGCACCGCCCAGATCAAGTGCAGGGACGCCTCCTGGACGCCGAGGGCGTCGCGTTGATGCCGGAGATAGGCGCCCATCGCCGGCTGCCATCCGATACCGGCGCTCAGTCGGTCCGGTGCGAGGCGGATGCGTTCGGCGATGTCCTGGCGCCAGAAGGGGACCGGCGGGGGCGGCACGATGGTGACGGCGACCAGGTGCCGGTCGCGCAGCCAGCGCACAAAGCGGAGCACGCAGTTTCGGTGCTCCGCGGACAGGGACTCGCAGGCCTGCTGCCACCAGTGAAGCGGCATGTCCCGCAGGCGCTGGCGGCGGGCCAGAGCACGACCAAGCGCCCGCAGGTCGCTGCGCAGATTCGGGAGCGACGAGCCGCGAGCCTGGCCTTTGGCGTGCGCCAGCAAGGCGTCGGCCGCGGCGCCGAAGGTCAGGTAGCGCACCGGCCCGCCCCAGACGAACGCCTGGAAGCTCCGGCAATGCTCCATACGAGCCTGTGCGCTCCGTGGCCGGAGGCCGTCCACGCTCTCCGCCTCGACGCTGGCCGGCCACATCTCGCAGGGCATCTGGCGGAAGATGGCCCAGGGCAGCTGTTTGGTCACGGCGGCGTGGTGGCGGATCTCCCCACCCCGGCTGTATCCGGCGGCGGCGATCTCAGGCCAGTAGAGGTCGATGGCCGCGCCCAGGGTCAGCGGCTGGCCGCCGCCAGGGGGGTGTGTTGCTGCCACTGCTCGCGCACCTCGCCTTCGGTCAGATGCAGGTAGACGTCCAGCGTGACCTCGACCCGACGGTGGCCCATCAGCTGCTGAACGCTGTATACGTCGGCGCCGTTGGCGATCAGGTGGCTGCAAAAGGTGTGCCGGAACACGTGCGCATGCAGCGGCCGGCCCAGCTCCGCCAAGACGGCCCAGCTCTTGACCAAGCGGTCGACTGCTCCGGGCGTGAGCCCCTTGCCAACCGGCGCCCGCCGACGGGGCGGGAACAGGGCCCGTTCCGGGTCGGCCTGTTCGCGCTGCCACGCCTGCAGTTCCATGAGCAGGCGCGGGTCGCAGACGAAGACGCGGCGGGCCCGGATGGCGAACGGGCCGCTGCCCTTGCCTGCCACCGTCAGGGTTCCGCCTGCGGCATCGAAGTCCCGCCAGCGCAGCCCGCAGAGCTCCGATACGCGAATGCCGGTCGCGATCAGGACCTTGCACATCAGCAGGTCGCGACGGTAGTGCCACCCCCAGCGGCGATCCGGGCAGGCGGCGCGCCGGGCCAAAGCTGCGACCAGGTCATTCAATTCAGCGGATGTCAGCACATGTTGCGCCCCGGTCGGCATTGCGCGGCCAATCCACAGACCCAGCATGGGATCGGTCTGCACTGCGCCCTGGCTCAGCAGAAACTTGGTAAACAACGAGAGAACTTGCCGATAGCTCACCATCGTGTTCGGGGCATAACCATTCTCGGCCTGGCAATGCGTCACAAACGCGAGGATCAGAGACCGATCCACATCACAGGCGTGCTCCGCCCCCTGTCCGAGCGCCCAGCGGATCCATACGCTGAGCCGATAGTACTCTCCGGCGGCGGATCGGGGCGAGCAGCCCATCGCAGCTCGGTGCTGGACGTATCTGCCTGCCGCGGCCCGCAGCGTCCACCCTGCGGGGGCCACGTCCCGGGCCTCCCCGACCCAGGCGCGCACGGTCTTCTGCCAAACCAGGTCGCCCTCGGTTGGGTCAAACGGCCCGAAGTACGTCATCCGCCGAGCCATGGCGCCGCCCCGGCTCTACGCTAACTGGCAGTCAGTTGGATGGAAAGCTCTCCCTGGGCCGGTAATGTCGCATAACTTGAATAGTCGTCGAGTGCGGCCACCAAGTGCAAGGTGCGCCGCCGGCCATGCCCGTCGGGCAGATGGAGCATCTGGCACGCATCCAGCTGCCACATGGCATTGGGGTACGGGGACTCGCGCAACTGGAAGGTCTGCTTG
>DAHVAF010000240.1 GCA_027314765.1 Clostridia bacterium
TTCCTGCATGCGCGGGCTGGTGGCGCGTGACGGACGGGGTGCCACGCCATAGGGGCGGGGGTATTGGCCTCCGGTCGGCGGCGGGTTGCGCTGGCCACGCGTGCCGGGCGTCCGCAGGGCGTGCAGCTTGGACGGGGACCCAGGGTGGCAGGAGCATGGCCATTCGTGCCGGATCGCGCGCCGAGGGCTGGTCGTGACGGGCGGCGCGTACGCGCCGCCCGACCGAAACCGCGCGGTGGGATCAGGGCACGGACAGGACCGGCCACCAGTCGGGGGCGTTGTAGTCCAGGCGCCAGAAGATCACTCCGCCGAGGCCGTCCTGCTGGGCCAGGGCCAGGCGATCCTTCAGCCCCTGGGCGTCCAGGAACCATCCCACCCAGCTGACCCCGGAGCTGTCCCGGTAGCTGAAGGTGCCCTCCTGCGCGGCCGGGTCCTGGGTGATCGCGGCGCCGTTGGCGTTCGCCTGGTTCTCCATCCCGACCTCCCACAGGGCCTGGGTCTGGCCGTTGCTGCCCCAGAGGTAGCCGTAGGCCGGCAGGCCGAGGATGACCTTGTGGGCCGGTACCACCGAGGTGGTGTAGGCGAGGTCCTGCTGAATCCAGTTCAGCGGGCCGACGGGGCCGGGGGCGCCGCCAGGGTGGTGGTAGTCGTACGCCATGAGGATCAGGTTGTCGACCAGCGGGGCCAGCGCGGCGTAGTCGTAGGCGCCGGCCCACCACTCCTGGTTGTCGGTCGCGGTCTCGCTCGGCGTATCGACCGTGAGCAGGAAGTGCTGGGCATGCAGCGCCGTGGACAGCATGGCGATGAACGCCGTGAAGGCGGGCCCGTCCGCGGCCGCGATGCCCTCGAAGTCGATGTTGACGCCGGCGTAGTTACTGCGCTGTAGCACGGCCAGCAGCTGGGCGAGGAAGCGCTGCTCGGCCGCCGGGTCATGCAGGAAGCTGTCATTGGACCAGTCATTCTGCACCATGATCAGCAGGGGCATCGGGTGGGCCGCGACCCACTGCAGGGTGCGGGGACTGTCGTAGCCGACGAGGGTGCCGTCGGACTCCGCGTTGTACCCGGTGTAGATCAGCCAGTTGAGGGCCGTGCCGTGCGCCTGGAGGATCTGATAGGCCTCGTTCGTGTTGCTGTCCCAGGCCCCGATCAGGAAGTTCGACGGGGTCGGTGCCGTGGGCAGCGGCGCCACGTGGTAGTGCTGGGTGCGGTACTCCAGGAAGCGCACGATCAGGGTGGCGGTCTCCGCGCGCGTCGTGGCCTGGTTGGGCGCGATCGCGGCCTCCGGGGTGGCGGGCTCGCCATACATGATGCCGTCGGCCAGGGTCAGCGAGGCGGGGGCACCCCACGCGGGGATGCTGGCGCCGTCCACGAACGCGGCGAAGTAGTACGGGTTGGGCTGCTCGCCGAAGCCCTGGAGAATACGGCCGAAGACGACGGCCATTTCCAGGCGCGTGATGGTCTGCAGTGGCCGGAGGGTGCCGCCAGGGTAGCCTTGCAGATAACCGGCCTGGACGGCCGCGGCCAGCAGGCCCTGGTCGGCGGACGGGACCTGGCTCCAGTCCGAGAAGTTGGGCGCGGGGCCGGTGACCGGGGCGAGTTCCTGTGCTCGGGCCATCCAGATGGCGAAATCCATCCGCGTGACTGGGTCATTGGGGTGAAAAAGGCCGTCGGACGGCACCGTGAGCACCCCGGAGCGCTGGAGCTCCGTGATGAAGGCCTGCGCCCAGTTGCCGGCGATATCGGTGAACGCCTGCTGCTGGGCGGAGGTGGCCGTGCCCGCCGGACCGGTGGTCGCGGCGGCGGCGCCAACCCCTCCCGCGGGTGCTATCAGCAGCGCCAAGCCCAACAGGACTGATAGGAAACGCGTCATGCCACGCAAGGGCGAGCTCTGCCTCCTCTGGCAATCGACACGGTTTGCGGCCGCGCCTGGCGGCTCCTTCCTTCTTCATCGGCATGTCAAAGAACTGTAATCGGTCGGGGTCTGCGGCGGGCCGGGACGGGATAGACATGGCCCAAGGCGCCAGGCGTGTCTCCGAGGCCTTGGCCGCCGAGGGGAGGGGCCACCATGCGGGTGGTCGGGGATCTCAACTGGAGCGCGGTCCGCCGGGTGACGGCGCGCTGGTGGCATGGCCTGACGGAAGGGCCCCCGCTCAGGACCGTTCCGCGCCGGCCGGCCGCTCCGCGCCGGCCAAACGCTCCGCCCGCCTCCGCCGAGGGCCTGAGCGGCCCGGGGCCACTTGGGACCCCGGGCGCCTGGCAGGCCACACCGCCACCTGCGGCTGCCGAGGGTTCGGTCCGGCTCGGTGACGAGCGCGTCCACGGCTCGGCGGCCGCACGGAGCGGGCCAGGCGCCACCGGGCAGACCGGCCACCCCTCTGGGCCGGCGGGGCTGTGGTCGGCTGCCGCCCGTTCGTACGAGGCCCTCGCCTCCCGTGGCGGGGTTTCGCGGCCCGCGATCGCGCGCTCCGCCGCCGCCCAGCGTGCCCGGCTGGGCGCGCAGGGCAAGTGGCTCGACCGGGCCCGGGCGGCGGTGGCCGACTTTTATGGCGCCCAGGGGGCTGTTGACACTGGCCAAGGGCAGGCGGACCGACCGCGCGGCGACGCCAGCCCAGAGGGCACTGCCTCGCAGCCACCCCCCGGGACGGCTGGGAGCCCGCCGCACGCTCCCCTGAGTGATGTGCCCTATGACCTCGGCCACGGGCTTGACGACGCACCGAGGGGCGGACCACGGGATCCCGCGGCGGTGGGACGCCGAGTCGGCGCCTGGCTGCGGCAGGTGGGCCCGCGTCACGCCTCCGGAGCGGCCGGACGGTCCGCGGCGGCCGGCATGCGCGTGGCTGGCGGATGGCGCGGCCTCAGGCTGACCAGGCGGCTGGCCAGGACGGGGCAGCGGGCAGGGGTTCTGGCTGGTTCGGCAGAGGCAGGGGGGACGGAGGCCCGGGCCGGACAGGAGCCGGAGGGGCCCGAGCCCGCCGCTCGTCGCGGTCCCGGCGACGCTGGCACGCCATCCGGCGTTGATGCCCCAGGAACGAGCGGCGCCAACGCCGGGACGGGCACGCCCGAGGGGATCGCCGTGGCCGCCGGCCCAACGGGTGCCCGCGCGTTGTCGGCGGTCCCCGAGGACGCGGCGTCCGCCCGCGGGCGTTCACTGGCCCCACCCGGGGTCACGGCCCTGCTGGCGGCCGCGACGAGGCGGCGGGGTGGCGGCGGCCCCTCCGGCCCGCGCCGGCGCGGCACGGCGACATCGTGGGCCGCCGCCCTGGTGCTCGCCTTCGCCGTGGGCCTCTGGGCAGGCGGCGCCGCCTTCTCGCCGCCGCCCTCCGTACCGGCCGCGGCGTCTGGGACGGCGCCGGCGACGCCGGCGCCGGTGCGGATCCTGCGCAGCGTGCCCACCACCGCCAAGGCGATCGCCCTGACGATCGACGACGGCCCCAGCCCGAAGTACACGCCGATGATCCTACAGCTGATGCAGCAGTACGGCGCCCACGCGACGTTCTTCGTGATCGGCCAGGAGGTCGAGCGCTACCCGCAGATCCTGAAGCAGGAGGTGGACGCCGGGGATGAGATCGGCAACCACGGCTACCACCACCTCACGCTCACGAACGTGACGAGCGAGCAGCTGGTGTCCGAAGTGCAGACGGCTGAGCAAACCCTGGTCAGCCTCACCGGCAGCGATCCGACTCTGTACCGGCTGCCCGGCGGCAAGAGCGACCCGGCAGCCCTGCGCCAGCTGGCTGACCTGGGCTACAAGATCGTGATGTGGAGCATCGACACGCGCGACTACGTCTACCGGTCACCGGCCGCCATTGTGGCGCAGGTCCAGAAAGAGGTCGCCCCGGGTGCCATCGTGATCTTCCACGACGGCGGCGGGAACCAGCAGCACACGGTCGACGCCCTGAAGACGCTGCTGCCATGGCTTAAGGAGCAGGGCTACCAGATGATGACGGTGAGCCAGCTGCTGGCGATGCCGCGAGCGACCGTGACCCACTGAGGCTCAGGTGCGCAGCTCGTGGTAGCGGCTGAGGTAGTACACCAGCGCCGGCTGCTCGGCGCTGGTGGCGGCCGCGAGCACCTCGCCGAGGAAGATCGTATGGTCGCCGCCCGGGTAGGAGGCGACCAGCCGGCACTCCAGGTGGCCAAGGCCCGCGGGCAGGAGGGGCGCCCCTGTTGCCGGCCCAGGCGCGACCTTGAGCCCAGCGAAGGGGTCCCGCCCGGCCGGCTGCCCCGCGAAGCGGCGTGACAGTGGCTCCTGGCCGGCATCGAGCAGGTTGACCGCGTAGTGCCCGGCGTTGTGGATGGCCGCGTGCATCCGCAGGTAGTTGGCGATGCAGATCAGAACCAGGGGCGGCTCCAGGGACACCGATGTCAGCGAGTTGACGGTCACACCAAGGGGCGGGCCCGCCGCGGGCCGCGCGGTCACGACCGTGATGCCGGTGGCGAAGCGCCGCATCACGCCCCGCAGGTCCGACGCCTCACCCAACGCCCCGCCTCCCAACCGCTCGCATTATAGGGGGAAGCGGGGCGGGCGGCAATTTGGACGCCACCGCCCGCCGCCGTCGCCTTCCGCGGCGGCGCTTTCCGCGGCGGCGTGGTCAGCCCAGGACCTGCCCCAGCACGCCGATGGCGCGCCCGATCATGCGCCGCACGGGTTCCACGCGCTCTGGCGCCGGAGCGTCCGCGACCGTCTCCATCCCCCGGCAGGCGGCCGACACCACCACGTAGGCCTCGCGGTCGCCCCCGAAGGCGATGGCGCCCGCCTCGGCGTAGGGGCGCCATGCGGGCTCCGGCGGGCCGACATCGTGGGCCTCGCCCTCCAGATAGGCATCACAGCGGGCCGCCGCCTCCGCCAGCCGTGCGCGCAGCTCGTCCAGGTGGGCCAGCGCCTGCGACCGTTGCGCTGCCTGCCGCCGGGCCAGCCATGCCTCGGCTTCCGCCTGCGTCGGCTCGCGCTCGGCCGGGGCGGCGTCGCCGGTGCGTGGCGCCCGCCGCCCGAGCGGGCCGGCCAAGGCCGCGAGCCACCTCCGCCATGCCGGCACATCGATCCCTCCAGACACGAGGCCGGGCGCCCGTGCCATGACCGCCGGACCGGCGCGGGCCGCCGGTGGTACCGGGGCCCCCGGCGCTGCCTCGGCCGCGCCCTCGCACCCCGTGAGGCACGGCACGCGGCCCGTGTGCGCACCGGTCCCGGCCGCCGGCCGTCGCCGACCCGTCAGTGCTCCAGCAGGCCCTCCGCCTGCAGCCAGTCTTCGGCCTCCATGGCCGCCGCGCACCCGGTGCCTGCCGCCGTGACCGCCTGCTGATACCGGTGATCGGAAACATCGCCCGCAATGTACACGCCCGGAACCTTGCTAAGGACCCCGTCCGCCACCAGGTACCCCTGCGCGTCTCGCGGCAGGGCGTCGCCAACCATGTCGGTGTTCGGAATGTGTCCGATGGCGTAGAACACGCCGTCACAGGCGATGGTCTCCTCGGCGCCACCACCGGTTGCCTGAACGACCAGGCCGGCCAGCTTGCCCGCCTCACTACGGTCGAAGCGCACCGCCGCCCGGCTCCAGTGGAAGTGGATCTGGGGGTGGTGCAGCGCCCGCTCCTGCATGATCTGGCTGGCCCGCAGCTTGTCGCGCCGGTGGACGACATGGACCTCGCTGGCGAACTTGGTCAGGTAGATCGCGTCCTCCATGGCGCTGTCGCCGCCGCCGATGACGGCGACCTTCCTGTCCTTGAAAAAGGCGCCGTCGCACGTGGCGCAGGAGGACAGGCCGCGCCCCCAGAGCTCGCCCTCATCCGGCAGGTCAAGGGTGCGGGCCCGGGCGCCGGAGGCGATGATGATGCTGTGCGCCATGACCGGCTCCGTCTCGTCCTCGATCTCGAGGCGGAACGGACGCTGGCTGAAGTCGATGCGCGACACGACGCCATAGCGGAAGCGCGCGCCGAACCGCTGCGCCTGCCGCTTGATGCTCTCGGTCAGCTCGACGCCGCCCACGCCCTCGGGAAAGCCCGGAAAGTTCTCCACGACACTCGTCAGCGACAGCTGGCCGCCCGGCTCCGCACCCTCGAACACCAGGGGCTCCAGCATTCCGCGCGCCGCGTACACCGCCGCCGTCAGCCCAGCGCACCCAGAGCCCAGAATGACGCACTTCTCCGTGTCCGCCACAGCACTCACCACCAAGCCCACATTGTACCACGGCCCGGGGGCGCCCCTTCCGCACGGGCCGCCGCTGCGGGGTTTCGCGACCCCGCGCCAGCCCTCCGGACCCGCCCGGCCCGGCAGCGATGAGGGGCAAGTGGTGGAGGGAGCCGCGCGCTTCGCGCCCCCGCCCCGGCCGGCAACGGCCCCCCACGCGCGCCGTCCGCGGCACACCGTCCGCAGGCTGGCGCACCGTCCGTGGCACACCGTCCGCAGGAACGCCGCCGGCAGCACACCGTCCGCAGACGCTCCGTCCAGTTGCGTACCGTCCAGAGGCGTACCGTGC
>DAHVAF010000261.1 GCA_027314765.1 Clostridia bacterium
GGGAGTCTGGCGACCCCCCAGCGCGGACGGTCGGCGGACACGGGCATGGGCTTGCGGCGGGTGTGGACGCGCTGGGCAGGGCGGAGCCAGTCGAGGCCCTGGCGCGGACGGTCCCGTGATACCGACATTGGGGGTGCGGCAGCGATGGAGGAACGGCGGATCCGAATCTTTGACACGACGCTGCGCGACGGGGAGCAGTCGCCGGGGGTCAGCCTCACGGAGGCGGAGAAGCTCGACATCGCTCGGCAGCTCGCCCGCCTCGGCGTGGACGTCATCGAGGCCGGCTTCCCCGTCAACTCGGCTGCCGAAGGCCGCGCCGTCGCCGCCATCGCCCACGAGGTGCGCGGTCCGGTCATCTGTGCCCTGGCGCGGACCCACCCCGCGGACGTCGCCGCGGCGGCGGAGGCGCTGCGTGGGGCCGCGGCGGCCCGCATCCACGTGTTCACCTCGGCGTCGCCCGTGCACCTGCGGCACCTGCTGCGCAAGGCCGAGGATGAGGTGATCGAGGCATCGGTGGTGGCCGTGCGGGAGGCCCGGCGCTTCACGGCCGACGTGGAGTTCTCCGGTCAGGACTGCGGCCGCGCGGAACGGCCGTTCATCGTCCGCCTCTATGCCGCGGCGATCGCGGCGGGCGCAACGACCATCAACATCCCGGACACCGTCGGGTACGCGCAGCCGGAGGAGTTCGCCGACCTGATCCGCTTCGTGCGGTCCGAGGTGCCGGGTGCCGACCGTGTGGCGATCTCGGTCCACACCCACGACGACCTGGGGCTGGCCGTCGCCAACGCGCTGGCTGGAGTCAGGGCCGGCGCCGACCAGGTGGAGTGCGCCGTCAATGGCATCGGCGAGCGGGCGGGCAACTGCTCGCTCGAGGAGGTCGTGATGGCGCTGGCCACCCGCCGCGACCTCTATGCCCGCACGACGGGCGTGCACACCGTCGAGCTGGCCCGCACGAGCCGCCTCGTGGCCGCCCTGACGGGCATGGCGGTACCGGGCAACAAGGCGGTGGTGGGCGCCAACGCCTTCGCCCACGAGTCCGGCATCCACCAGGACGGCGTGCTCAAGGAGCGCACGACGTACGAGATCATGCGCCCGGAGGATGTGGGGCTCGCGGGCACGCGCCTGGTCCTTGGCAAGCACTCCGGCCGCCACGCCCTGCGGCAGCGGCTGGAGGAGCTCGGCTACCACCTGGACGAGGCCGCGTTCCGGCGCACCCAGGAGCGGCTGAAGGACATGGCGGCCCGCAAGCAGGAGATCGGCGACCGCGAGCTGGAGGCCATCGTGCGCAGCGAATCCGCGCTGGGCGAAGAGGCCGCCTTCCGCCTGGACCACCTGCAGGTCCTTTCGGGCAGCCAGCTCGTGCCCACGGCGACGGTGCGGATCGTGGCGGCGCCCGGCGACCGGTGCCTCGTCGCCTCCGCGGACGGCGACGGACCTGTCGACGCCACGTACCGCGCCATCCAGCGGGCCGTGGGCGCCAGCTTCACCCTGGTCGACTACAGCCTGCACGCGGCCGCCGCCGGCGGCGACGCGGTGGGCGAGGCCAGCGTGCGGGTGCGGGACGCAGGCGGCCGCGAGGCGATCGGACGCGGCGCCAGCACCGACGTCATCGAGGCCAGCGCCCAGGCCTTTGTGGGAGCCATCGCCCGGCTGGCGACGGCCGCACCCCACGCCACGGCGGCGGCGTCGGCCGGGGCCACGGCATGAGCGCGCGCATCGTGCTCCTGCCAGGCGACGGCGTCGGCCCCGAGGTGGTGGCCGAAGCTGAGCGCTGCCTGGCGGCGACCGGCTTACCCCTGGAGTGCGTCACGGCGCCCATCGGCGGCGCCGCCCTGGAGGCCGGGCTTCCCGCCCTGCCGGACGCGACGCGCCGCCTGTGCCTGAGCGCCGACGCCGTTCTGCTTGGCGCCGTGGGCGGGCCGGCGTGGCCCGCGGGCGCGGCCGAGGCCGGCCTGCTGCAGCTGCGCCAGGCGCTGGCCGTATACGCCAACCTGCGCCCCATCCGCGCCGGCGCCGCCGACCTCCTGATCGTGCGCGAGCTGACGGGCGGCCTGTACTTCGGCCAGCCCCGCTGGCGTACGGACGACGAGGCCGTGGACACCCTCCGGGACACCCGCCGGGAGATCGAGCGCCTGCTGCACGTCGGCTTCAACGCCGCCCGCGGCCGCCGGCGCCTGGTGACCTCGGTCGACAAGGCCAACGTGCTGGAGACATCCAGGCTCTGGCGTGCCACGGCCGACGCGGTCGCCGCCGGCTACCCGGATGTCGTCTGCCAGCACGCCCTTGTCGACTCGTTCGCCATGGCGCTCATGCAGCGGCCGGAGGCCTTCGACGTGGTCGTGACGGAGAACATGTTCGGCGACATCCTGAGCGACGAGGCGGCCGTGCTGGCGGGCTCCATCGGCCTCCTGCCGTCGGCCAGCCTCGGCGACGGCCCCGGCCTCTTCGAGCCCGTGCACGGCTCCGCGCCCGACATCGCCGGCCGGGGCCTGGCCAACCCCTGCGGCGCCATTTTGTCCGCCGCCATGCTGCTGCGCCACGCGCTGCGCGCGCCGGAGGCCGCCGCCGCCATGGAGGATGCCGTCGCACAGACCCTGGCCGCCGGCACCGCCACGCGCGACCTGGCTCCGGCCGGCGGCACCGCCGCCTCGACGCAGGAGGTCGGCCGGGAGGTCGCGGCCCGCATCCGCACCATCCGCGAGGAGGGAAACCGCCGATGACCCCCCGCACCATGCTCCAAAAGCTCTGGGAGCGCCACACCGTCCACCAGGAGCCGGACGGCGGCCCGACCCTCCTCTACATCGACCTGCACCTGGTGCACGAGGTGACCTCGCCGCAGGCCTTCGAGGGCCTGCGCCTCGCCGGCCGCCGCCTCCGCCGCCCGGACCTGACCTGGGCCACCCTCGACCACAACGTGCCGACGGCCGACCGCCACCTGCCCATCGCCGACCCGGTCTCCGCCCGGCAGGTGGAGGCCCTGGTCGCCAACTGTCGCGACTTCGGCGTCCCTCTCTACGACCTGCGCGCCCGCGAGCAGGGCATCGTCCACATCATCGGCCCGGAGCAGGGCCTGACCCAGCCCGGCCTCACCATCGTCTGCGGCGACAGCCACACCTCGACCCATGGCGCCTTCGGCGCCTTCGCCATCGGCATCGGCACCACGGAGGTCGAGCACGTCCTCGCGACCCAGACCCTGTGGCTCGACCGCCCGGCCGCCATGGAGATCCGCGTCGAGGGGGCCCTCGGGCACGGTGTCACCCCCAAGGACCTCATCCTCGGCATCATCGGCCGCATCGGCACCGCCGGCGCCCGTGGCCACGCCATCGAGTACACGGGCCCGGCCATCGCCGCCCTCGACATGGACGGCCGCATGACGGTCTGCAACATGTCGATCGAGGCGGGCGGCCGCGCCGGCATGATCGCCCCCGACGACACGACCTTCGCCTACCTGGAGGGACGGCCCCACGCCCCCCGCGGCGCCGCCTGGGAGCGGGCGCTGGACGACTGGCGCGCCCTGCCCAGCGACCCCGGCGCCGCCCACGACAGGACCATCACCATCCAGGCCGCCGCGGTTCCGCCCCAGGTCACGTGGGGCACCAACCCGGCGCAGGTGGCCGCCGTCGGCGACCGGATCCCCGACCCGGCCGACGAGGCCGCCGCCCGCGCCCTCGCCTACATGGACCTGCGCCCCGGCACGGCCATCGAGGACATCGCCCTGGACCGCGTCTTCATCGGCTCGTGCACCAACGCGCGCCTGTCCGACCTGCGGTCCGCCGCCGCCGTGGTGCGGGGCCGCCGCGTCCACCCGCGCGTCCGCGCGCTGGTCGTCCCCGGCAGCGGGCTGGTCAAGGCCGCCGCGGAGCGCGAGGGCCTGCACGAGGTCTTCCGCGAGGCCGGCTTCGAGTGGCGGGAGGCCGGCTGCAGCATGTGCCTGGGTCTGAACCCCGACATCCTGCAGCCGGGGGAGCGGTGCGCCTCCACGTCCAACCGCAACTTCGAAGGCCGCCAGGGCACCGGCGGCCGCACCCATCTCTGCAGTCCGGCCATGGCGGCAGCGGCCGCGGTCGCTGGACATTTTGTCGACGTGCGCGCGTACGCGCGCACGCCCAATTGACGCGCGAAGGGGGTTGTCCGGGGTATGGAGGCGTTTGTCAGCCACACCGGTCTGGTGATGCCCCTCGACCGGGCGAGCGTGGACACCGACCAGATCATCCCCAAGCAGTTCCTGAAGCGCGTGGAGCGCACCGGCTTCGGCCCAGCGCTGTTCTTCGACTGGCGGTACGAGCCCGATGGCAGGACGCCGAGGCCC
>DAHVAF010000263.1 GCA_027314765.1 Clostridia bacterium
CCACGAGCGCGGCCACCAGCTGCGGCACGAGCCTCGCCAGCGCCGGCGACAGCTTCACCTATTACCCGGCGGCGGCGAGTGCCGTGGTCCGCACGCTGCAGCCCGGCTGGAACACCCTGTCGATCCCGTTCCCGCTGGCCAACCCGGCGCTGGTCCAGATCCTCTCCGACCACGGCGCCTCGCTGGAGGCGGCGTACATCTTCGTGCACGGGCGCTGGTTCCAGGTGAGCCTGCGCGACCCGGACATCCTGCAGGTGCCCATGGCCGGTCTGTTCGTGCTGATCGGGCAGTCGGCCACGCCCGTGACGGCCACCTTCGAGCCGGCCAGTCCGCCGGCCGGGAGCTCGGGTCTGCCGCCGGCGCCGAACCTACCGCCGACCCTCAACCTCCAGCAGGGCTGGAACCTGGTGGGCCCCTCGGCGATCCTCGGCGGCGAGAGCTACCATAACTTCCTGGCGAGCGTGCCGAACAACGCGGCGACGATGCTGATCGACCCGAACGGCGCGGACGTGCCGGTGATCGACCCCGGCTCCGCGACCGGCAGCCAGGTCAAGAACGGCTTCGCCTACTGGCTATATGTGGACCAGCCCGAGCAGTCGCTGGTGGGCGAGATCCTGACGGGGAGGACTCAGGGGCCCGGGCGCTAGCGGGTGGGCCGGGCGCGCGTCAAGCGACAGCCTGGCCGGCCACGACCCGGACTATCGCCCGAGCAGCTCGCGCAGGGAGGAGTGAAAACCAGGTAGGACGGGATCCTCGACGATGGCGTCCGGGTGCGTGGTGACTCGCTCGCCGCCGCCGGCCGCGATCTGGCGCAGGGTGCCTGCCGCGGGATCAAGGATCCAGACGGACCGGACGCCGGCCGCCAAATACTGCTGAACCTTCCGCTCCATGTCCACGTTGGCATCGGACGGGGAGAGCACCTCGACGGCCAAGTCCGGCGGCACTTCGCTGAATCGCCGCCGGTCGGCGACGCGCGCAAGGCGCTCGTTCGACACGAAAGCGACGTCCGGCGCCCGCAGGGTGTCAGGGCCGCGGCGCAGCCGGAAGCCTGGCTCGTTTGTGAGCGTGACGCCGAGGTGGTGGGCGCGGACGTGGGTTTGCAGGGCCGTCACGACCGCCGCGCTGATCTCCCCATGCTCAAACCCGGCCGGCGGCATGATGATCAACTCCCCCTCGTCGATCTCGTACCGCCAGCCCTCGGGGAGCCGCACCAGGTCCTCCGACGTCCACGTTCCGGACGGCACAGTCGCCACCGCCGACCAGCCCCCCCTCCAAGACCCAGGGTATCACGCGCGCCTTTCGTTGACGCTCCAGGACCCCGCGGATACCATGATGAGTGAGCGGCTTTCATTCGATGCAGTACGCGAGGGGTGCATTCCGCGCCAGCTTGTGACGAAAAGCACAAAGTCTGGCGCCGCACCGTGCGGGGTGGCCCGGGATCGTCAGCGCGGGCCGTCCCGCGCGCACTCGGGTGACTCACGGCAGAGATGGAGGATTCCACGCGATGGCCTCGCCCTATGCTGCGCTGACCGTGTACCTCGGGCTCGTGGCCGCCGTCACGATCGTCGTCTCGATCGTCGCGACGCTCTTCGGGCGCAAGCGCCCGTCCCGCGCGAAGCTGGAGCCGTACGAGTGCGGCATCGTGCCGGAGAGCAAGTCGCCGCCGCGCTTCTCGGTGCGGTTTTACATGATCGCGATGCTCTTCGTGATCTTCGATGTCGAGGCGGCCTCGTTCTATCCCTGGGCCGTCCTGCTGCGCACCCTGCGCGGCCGGGGCCTTCTGGACATGGCGGTCTTCGCCCTCGTCCTCGCCATCGGCTACGCGTACGTCTGGAAGAAGGGCGGACTGCAATGGCAGTGAATAACGGCGGCACGCCGTTCATCCTGACCACCGTCGAGCAGATGGTCCGCTGGGGCCAGAAGAACTCGATCTGGCCGCTGACCATGGGCCTCGCCTGCTGCGCCATCGAGATGATGTCGCTTGTGACCGCGCGCTTCGACTCGGCGCGCTTCGGGGCGGAGGTCTTCCGCGCCTCGCCGCGCCAGGCCGACCTGATGATCGTGTCCGGGCGCGTGTGCCACAAGATGGTGCCCGTGATCAAGCAGCTCTACGAGCAGATGCCTGAGCCGAAGTGGGTCATGTCCATGGGCTCCTGCGCCTGCAGCGGCGGCGTCTTCAACAACTACGCCGTGGTGCAGGGCGTCGACAACGTCCTGCCGGTCGACATCTACGTGCCGGGCTGCCCGCCGACGCCCGAGCAGGTGCTGGAGGCCATCCTGCGCCTGCGCGACGGCATCGCTGCCGGCGACCCCAAGGCCGGGCTGCCGTTCGTGCAGGCGGCGTCCATTAAAGCCGCTCGCGCGCCGATGACGGCGCGCTCCGTTGAAGCCGCTCGCGCGCCGATGACGGCGCGCTCCACCACCCAGGCGGGCGGCGCCAGCCGTGGCTGAGGCGGGGTCCGAGCCGAGGACGGAGCAGGCGGCCGCCGAGGTCGCCGCATCGGCCGCCAACGCGCCGTTCGACCTGGCGGCGCTGCAGGCCCGCTTCCCCGACGTCGCCTATGAGCAGCCGGGCGCCGACGGATGGCCGGTCCTCCGCGTCCCGCTGAAGGACTGGCGCGAGCTGATCGCCCACCTGCGCGACGCCGAGGGCTTCAACATCCTGCTGGATGTGGCGGCCGTGGACTGGCTGCAGCGCGCGGAGGGCCGCTTCGACCTGCTGGCCCACCTCCGGCGCCTGCCCACCACGGCGCAGATCCGCTGCATGACCATTGTCGACGGCGCGCAAAGCGCGCCGTCACTGACGCCGCTCTTCGAGTCGGCGGACTGGGGCGAGCGCGAGGTCTACGACCTCATGGGCATCCGCTTCGACGGCCATCCCGACCTGCGCCGGATCCTTCTGCCCGACGACTGGGAGGGTTTCCCGCTGCGCCGCGACTATCCCGTCGAGGGGCCGCGGGTTCTGGATCCGGCCAGCAAATACGCGCACTAGAAAGCGGGCAGGACCGCGATGGCCGAGACCTCGACCGAGACGATGGTGCTGAACATGGGGCCCCAGCACCCGAGCACGCACGGGGTGCTGCGCCTGATCGTCGAGGTGGACGGCGAGACGATCGTCCGCTGCCAGCCCGACATCGGGTTCCTCCACACCGGCATCGAGAAGCAGTTCGAGACGCACACCTGGCAGCAGGCCGTGACGGACAGCGACCGCATGGACTACCTGTCGCCGCTCACGAACAACCTCGGCTACGTGCTGGCGGTCGAGCGGCTGCTGGAGATCCAGGTGCCGCCGCGCTGCGAGGCCATCCGCGTCCTCTTCTGCGAGCTCTCGCGCGTCTCCAGCCACCTGGTGTGGCTCGGCACCTCGGCCCTGGAGTTGGGCGCGCAGTCCATCTTCTTCTACTGCTTCCAGGCGCGCGAGGCCATTCTCGACATGTTCGAGGCCACGGCCGGCGTGCGCATGAACCCGTCCTACATGCGCGTCGGCGGGCTGATGTATGACATCCCGCCGCAGCTTCCGGGCATGGTGGCGCGCTTTCTGGAGGAGCTGCCGCGCTGGCTCGCCGACTTCCGCGCGCTGCTCGACGGCAACCCGATCTTCCGCGAGCGCGTGGTGGGCGTCGGCGTGCTGGGCAGGGAGCAGGCCCTGGCGTACGGCGTCACGGGCCCGTCGCTGCGTGCCGCCGGCGTGGCCTGGGACGTGCGCAAGGCCTACCCGTACTCCGGCTACGAGCGCTACGAGTTCGGGGTGCCGACGCGCACGGACGGCGATGTCTGGGCGCGGTACGAGGTGCGCATGGCCGAGATGGAGGAGAGCGGCAAGATCATCCGCCAGGCGATGGCGGGCATGCCCGACGGCGCCTGGAAGACGGACGACCGCAAGGTGGCGCTGCCGCCGCGCGAGGAGCTGCACCGCTCGATGGAGGCGCTGATCCACCACTTCAAGCTGGTGGCGCAGGGCTTCAACGTGCCGGCCGGCGCCGTGTACCAGCCGGTGGAGGGCCCGCGCGGCGAGATCGGCTTCTACGTGGTTTCGGACGGCGGCGCCCACCCCTACCGCGTGCGCGTGCGGCCGCCATCGTTCTACAACACAGCCGTCCTGACGCGGCTCCTGGAGGGCCGCCTGCTGGCCGACGCTGTGGCGATCATCGCCAGCCTGGACATGGTCATGGGAGAGGTGGACCGCTGATGGTCCTGGATCCGGCGGAGACCAAGGAGATGGTGGCGCGCTACCCCGAGCGGCGCTCGGTCGTGCTGCCGCTGCTCTGGCGCGCGCAGGAGCGCATCGGCTACATCTCGGACGAGGCGATCGGCGAGGTGGCAGCCGCGGCCGGCGTGCCGGCCTCGGAGGTCAGCTCCGTCGTGACGTTTTACACGATGTTCCGGCGGGAAAAGCCCCCGGCGCGGCGGCTGCAGGTGTGCAGGAGCCTGTCGTGCGCCATGGCGGGCGCGGACGAGCTGGTGGCGGCCCTGCGCGAGATGCCGGGCTGCGGCGAGAAGTTCTCGGTGGAGACGGTGGAGTGCCTGGCGGCGTGCGACCGCGCGATCGCGGGGATTTATAACGAGGGATTGGTGGGGCCGCTGAACCTGGCGGGTTCCGCAAAGCTCGTTCGTGACGGCGGCGCCGCCGGCGCCGCCGCTCCGGCGGGTTCCTCCGGTGCGGGTGCCCCGCTGGAAGGGGGCGGGCGGCCGTGATCATGCGCCTTCTGACGGATGGCATCGGCGAGGTCGACCTGCGCGACATCGGCACCTACCGGGCGCGCGGGGGCTACCGCGCCGTGGAGAATGCCCTGCGCCGGATGTCGCCCAAGGAGGTCGCCGACGAGGTCAGCGCGGCGAACCTGCGCGGGCGCGGCGGCGCCGGCTTCCCGGCCGGGCGCAAGTGGTCGTTTCTGCCGGGCGACGGGCGGCCGCGCTACCTCTGCGTCAACGGGGACGAGAGCGAGCCCGGCTCGTTCAACAACCGCATGCTGGTCGAGGATAACCCCCACCTGCTGGTGGAGGGCGTGATCTGCTCCTCGTACGCCATCGGCTGCAGCTTCGCCGTGATCTACCTGCGCGGCGAGTTCTACGAGGGTGCGGCCATCATGGGCCGGGCCCTGGAGCAGGCGGCGGAGGCCGGGTATGTCGGCGAGCACATCCTGGGCAGCGACTACTCGCTGCGCATCGTGGTCCACCGCGGCGCCGGCGCCTACATCTGCGGCGAGGAGTCGGCCCTGCTGGAGTCCATCGAGGGCAAGCGCGGCCACCCGCGCGTGAAGCCGCCGTTCCCTGCCGTGGCGGGGCTCTACGCCTCGCCGACCGTCGTCAACACCGTCGAGACGCTCTGCTGCGTGCCGTCGATCGTCAACAACGGCGGCGCCTGGTTCGCGGGCATCGGCTCGCCGAAGAGCCCGGGGACCAAGATCTGCTCCATCAGCGGGCACGTGCGCCGGCCCGGCAACTACGAGCTGGTGATGGGCACGCCGCTGCGCGAGCTGGTCGAGGAGCACGCCGGCGGCATCCGGGACGGCCACCGGCTGAAGATGATCCTGCCGGCGGGGGCCAGCAGCGCCGCCATGACGCCGGACCAGCTGGACACGCCGCTCGACTTCGACGCGATGGCGGCGGCCGGCTCCCTGCTGGGCTCGGCCGGGCTGATCGTGTGCGACGAGACCACGTGCGCCGTGAAGGTGGCGCTGCTCGGCGAGAGCTTTTACGCCCACGAGTCGTGCGGGAAGTGCACCCCGTGCCGCGAGGGCACGAAGTGGGTCGAGAAGGTGCTGGCCCGCCTGGAGGGCGGCCAGGGCCGGCCCGAGGACGTGGATCTGCTGAAGAGCCTGGTCGGCGAGATCGGCGGCGGCAAGTGCCTGTGCCCGCTGGGCGACTTCGCGGTGACCTACCTCGGGTCGGCGCTGAAGCTGTTCGAGGACGAGTTTGTGGCGCACGCGCACGGGCGGACGTGCTCGGAGCGCCTCCAGGCGCGGCCCACGGCATCCGTGGCCACGGGTGAGGTGCTGTCGGCATGATCACGCTCACGATCGACGGAAAGACGGTCAGCGTCGAGCCGGGTACGCTGCTGGTCGAGGCGGCCCGTGCGGCGGGCCGCGACATCCCCGTCTACTGCTATCATCCGAAGTTGGCTCCCGCGGGCGCATGTCGAATGTGTCTCGTGGAAATCGAGAAGATGCCCAAGCTGCAGACGGCCTGCACGACCCCCGTGAGCGAGGGCATGGCGGTCCATACGACCACGGCTCGCGTCAAGGAGGCCCAGCACGGGGTCCTGGAGCTGCTGCTCATCAACCACCCGCTGGACTGCCCGATCTGCGACAAGGGCGGCGAGTGCGACCTCCAGGACTTCACGCTGCGCTACGGGCCGCCGTCGAGCCGGTTCCTGGACGGCAAGATCCACCGCAAGAAGGCCCTGGACTGCCCGCCCTTCCTGGTCATCGACGAGGAGCGCTGCATCCTCTGCCAGCGCTGCGTCCGGTATGAGGACGAGATCCTGCACGAGCGCAACATCGTGCTGATCGAACGCGGTTCGCACATGACGATCGGCACCGAGGGCCGGGACGACTACGGCGGCTACTACTCCGGCAACAACACCGAGCTCTGCCCGGTGGGCGCGCTCACCAGCCGGCCCTACCGCTTCAAGTCGCGGCCGTGGGACCTGAAGATGACGCCGACCATCTGCACGCAGTGCTCCCTGCACTGCAACGTGCGGGCCGACGTGCGGCACGGCGACCTCATGCGGCTGATGATCCATGACAACCCTCAGGTCGATGGCGGGTGGCTCTGCGATCGGGGACGGTACGCGATCGGCGACGCGAAAGCCGCGGAGCGGCTTTCGCATCCCCTGGTCCGCGGCGGCGAGGTCTCCTGGGACATTGCCCTCGCCGAAGTCCAGAACGCCCTGGAAGCGGGCCCTGTGGCCGGCCTGGGTGGCGGCCGCCTGACCAACGAGGCCGCGGCGGCTTTCAAGCAGATCTGCGGAACGGTCGATTGGCGCGTGGGCCGTCAGACGTACGCGCGGGTGCCCGGCGTCGCGGAAGCGACGCCGTCCGACCTCAGCGAGGCCGACGTGATCGTGCTGGTGGACACCTGCCCGATGGAAGAGGCCCCGATCCTGGATCTCCGGATCCGCCACCACAAGCGGGTCATCGACGTGGGGCCGGTGCCCGGGATGCGGGTCGGACCCGCGGAGCGGGTCGTATGCGCTCCTGACGGAGTTGCGGAGGCGCTGCGTGGGCTCGACCTGAGCGCGGCCAAGCATCCGGTGGTGGTCTGGAACGGCCGCGGCGAGCTGGTGGAGGCCATCCGGGCCCTGGGCGCTCCGGTCCTCATGGTCCATGAGGTGGCCAACGCGCGTGGGGCGCATGACGCGGGGCTTGAGACCGAGGGCGACATCCTCGCGGCGTGCGCCGAGGGCAAAATCCACACCCTGTGGCTGGCCGGCGCCAACCCGCTGCGGAGCTACCCGGCGGATGTCCGCGCCGCGCTGGAGAAGGTCCCGGTGCTGATCGTCAGCGACCTCTACCCAACGGAAGTGACGGAGCTGGCGACGATCGTCCTGCCCGTGGCCGGCCCCTTCGAGCGCGCCGGCACGTTCACAAACCTCGGTGGGCTGACGCAGACCGCGGCGGCTGTCGTCGCCCCGCGCGGGCTCTCCGACGAGCGGATCTTCCAGCGGCTGCGGCCGGCTGCCCAGCCGGCCAAGGACCTGCCGGCGCGGCGTTCGTTCCAGGGCGGCAATCTGCTCGTCCGGCCGCACCTCTGGAGCGGCGGCGGCAACACGCGCTTCGACCGCACGCTGGAAGCGGCGCGGACGGCCCTGGCCACCGTGCGCGTGCACCCGTCGCAGGGCCTGGCGGCCGGGACTCACGTGATGATCAATGACGTGCACGAGGCGGTGGTGGCGGTGGACCCTGGGCTGCATCCCGCCGTCGTGGTCGTGCCTGACCGCACCTTCGCCGGCCTCGGCGCGGACGCGCGGCTGAGGGCGGTGGTGCCCGCGTGAACCCGCTGCTGGCGGCGCTCCTCCGGGGCCTTCTGGCCATCCTCTGCCTGCTGACGGCCTTCGCGTACACCATGGTGCTCGAGCGCAAGGTGCTCGGGTACTTCCAGTTGCGCTGGGGGCCCACCAAGGTCGGGCCGTGGGGGATGCTGCAGCCCCTGGCGGACGCCGTGAAGATGGTCCTGAAGGAGGACATCCGCCCCGCCGGCATCGACAGGTTCATCTACGCGCTGGCGCCCGGCATCTCGCTGTTCGCGGCGCTGGCCATCTTCGCGGCCGTGCCCATCGGGCCGAACGCCGCCGTCACCGACCCGCCGGGCGGCCTGCTCTACGTCCTGGCCCTGGCCGCGCTCGGCGTCTACGGCGTGTCCCTGGGCGGTTGGTCCTCGCAGAGCAAGTACGCGCTGCTGGGCAGCCTGCGGGCGACGGCCCAGATGATCTCCTACGAGCTCGCCATGGGCATGGCGGTGCTCGCCGTGGTCGTGGCCGCCGGCACCGTGAGCCTGACCGGCGTCGTGCAGGCCCAGGCCAGCATCTGGTTCGTCCTGCCGGAGATCGTCGCGTTCGTCATCTTCCTGATCTGCGCCACGGCCGAGGGCAACCGGGCCCCGTTCGACCTGGCGGAGGCGGAGTCCGAGCTGGTGGCCGGCTACCACACCGAGTTCACCGGGCTGCGCTTCGCCATGTTCGTCATGGCCGAGTACATCGACATGATCGTGCTCGCGGTTGTGGGCGCCCTGCTCTTTCTGGGCGGGTGGCGCGGCCCGGCGCCCGTCCCCGGGTTCATCTGGCTCCTGCTCAAGACCGGCGTCCTGATCTTCCTGCAGATGTGGGTGCGGGCCACGTTCCCGCGCCTGCGCTACGACAAGCTGATGGACTTCGGCTGGAAGTGGCTGCTCCCGTTCGCGTTCCTGAATCTCGCCGGCACGGCGATTATCGTCGCGCTGCGGGGGTGATCGGCTGATGGGTGGACTGGTGAAGGGCCTCGCAACGACGCTGAAGTACCTGCGGCGGCCGCGCGCCACTGTGGACTACCCCGCGAAGGAGCGTCCGTATCCGGAGCGCTTCCGCGGGCTGCACATCCTGGACCGAGACGCCGAGGGGCTGGAGCGCTGCGTCGGCTGCGAGCTGTGCGCGGCCGCCTGCCCCGTGCACTGCATCACGGTCGAGGCGGCGGAGAACCCGGTGGGGGCGCCATACTCGGCCGGCGAGCGGTATGCTTGGCGCTACGAGATCGACCTCCTGCGCTGCATCTTCTGCGGCTACTGCGAGGAGGCGTGCCCCGAGGACGCGATCCAGCTGACGCCGCGGCACGACCTGCTCAGCAATAAGCGGGAGGACTTCCTGGTCGGCAAGGACTGGCTGACGGTGCCGCGCCAATGACGCTTGCCGTGCTGGGCGCGGCCGCCGTCGCGGCCGCCCTTGGCGTGATATCAGCCCGCAACCCCGTGCACTGCGTGCTCTGGCTGATCGCGCACCTGGCCGCGCTGGCGGCCATTTTCCTGACCCTGAGCGCCGAGTTTCTGGCTCTGATCCAGATCCTCGTCAACGCGGGCGCGGTGATTGTCCTGTTCCTGTTCGTCGTCAGCCTGCTCGGGCCGAGCAAGGAGGCCGAGGGCCTGCTGGCGCGGCGGGGCGAGGTTTGGCCGGCGCTGATGGCGGGCGTCGTCTTCCTCGGCGCCCTCCTCGTGATGGGCCTGCATCAGGCGCCCGCGCCCGGATCCGTGCCCTCCGGCTTTGGCAGCGTGCCGTCCGTGGGCAACGCCCTGTTCGGCCCGCAGCTGCTGCCGTTCGAGCTGACGGCCCTGGCCCTGCTGGTCGCCATCGTGAGCGTCGTGACTCTGGCGGGGAGGTCGCGGCAGCCGTGAGCGCATACGTCGCGCTGAGCGCGGTGCTCTTCGCCGTGGGCGGGGTCGGCCTGCTGGTCCGGCGCGATCCCCTGGTCATGATCATGTCCATCGAGATCATGTGGAACGCCGCCAGCCTGCTGCTGGTCGCCGCGGCCCGCTTCTACGGCGTGATGGCCGGGCAGGCCCTGGTCTTCATCGTCATCACGCTGGCGGCCGCCGACGTCGCCATGGGCCTTGCGATTGTCATGCACATCGCGCGGCGCGGCGAGTCGGTGGATGTGGACGCGCTGAAGGAGCTGAAAGGTTGATCGCTCTCCTTGCGGTGGCGATCCCAGCCGCCGCCGCGCTCTTCATCAGCTGGGTGAGGCTACCCCGCGCCGCCGTGGTCGGGGTGGCCAACGGCGCCATCGCCGCCGCCTTCGTGCTTGCGCTGTTGATGCCGCAGGGCGACCTGGTGGTCGGGACATGGCTTCAGTCGATCCCGCTCGGCTTTCAGGTCGACACGATCTCGCGGACCTTCGCCCTGGTCACCTCGGGCGTCGGCCTGCTGATCCACGCCTACTCCGCGGCCTATATGGCCCACGACCGCGACCTGGCGCGGTACTTCTCGGGCCTGAACCTGTTCGTGGCGGCCATGCTCATGCTGGTCCTGGCCAACGGGCCCATCCTGCTGCTGATCGGCTGGGCGGGCGTCGGCCTCGCCAGCTACCTCCTGATCGGCTTCTGGTACGAGCGTGAGGCTGCGGTCGCCGCCGCGCGCAAGGCGTTTCTGATCAACACGGCGGGCGATGTCTCGCTGATGCTGGCCATCGCGCTGATGGTCACCACCACGGGCCAGACGACCTACAGCGGCATCTTCGCCGCCGTGGGCCACATGCCGGCCACGGCCGTCACCTGGCTCCTCTTCTTCGGCGCCGCCGCGAAGTCGGCGCAGATCCCGCTCCATACGTGGCTGCCCGACGCCATGGAGGGCCCCACGCCCGTCAGCGCCCTGATCCACGCGGCCACGATGGTGACGGCCGGGGTGTACCTGCTGCTGCGCTTTCATCCCGTCCTGGCCGCCGCGCCGTCAGCCGCCGAGGGCATCGGCATCCTGGGCGGGGCCAGCTGCCTGCTGGCCGCGCTCATGGCCATCCCGCAGCGCGACATCAAGCGCGTGCTGGCCTTCTCGACCATGTCCCAGGTCGGCTACATGTTCATGGGCGCGGCCGTGGGCATCGGGGCCGCGGGGCTCTCCCATGTGGTGACGCACGCCTTCTTCAAGGCCCTCCTCTTCATGGGTTGCGGCGTCGTGATGCACGCCCTGGGCGGCGACGAGCGCGACCTCTACAAGATGGGCGGGTTGCGCAAAGCCTTACCCGCCACGTCCGCCGCGATGGGTGTCGCAGCCCTCGCGATTTCAGGCTTTCCGCTGATGTCGGGCTACTTCAGCAAGGATGCGATCCTGGAGTCGCTGCTCGCCAACGGCCACCCGTGGCTGTGGGGGCTCGGAGTCCTGACCGCGGGCTTAACGGCCCTCTACATCTTCCGCATGTACTTCCTGGCCTTCTGGGGCAAGCCGCGCACGGAGCCGAGCCATGGCGAGTCGGCCCTTGCCTACCGCTGGCCCATGGCCGTGCTGACGATCCTGGCCTTGGTCGGCGGTGTGTTTGTGCGGCCGTTCGCCTGGTTCAGCCTGACGTCCGTGGTGGCGGTGGTCCTGGCCTTCATCGGATTCCTTGTGGCCTACCGGCTCTACGCACTGCGCGGGCCGGTGGGGGATGCGTGGCTCGATGGCGGCTTCGGACGCCTGCTCCGGTCCGAGTTCGGCTTCGATCTCGCCTACCGCGGGCTGATCGTCGCCCCGGGCGCGGCGCTTGCGGCCGCGATTGGCGCGCTCGACCGTGTGGCCATGTCCGGCCTTGCAAGCGGAGTCACTTCTGGCGGGGCCGCAATCGCCGGCTGGCTGCGCGGCTGGCAGTCAGGCCTGACGCGCGTTTACGCGCTGAGCATCCTGGCCGGGGCGGCTCTGATCCTCCTCTGGGTGGCGGTGCGATGATGATGATCTTGGGCATCGTGCTGCCGGTGGCCAGCCTGCTGCTGCCGCGGCGCGCGGCGTGGATCGGGGCGGCGCTCGGCTTCATCGCCCTCTGCCTCGCGTTCGGGACGACGATCGACGTGGCGTGGCTCGGCGGCATCCACCTCAGCCTCGGCATGTCCGGCTTCGGGGCCGCGCTGGCGCTGCTGGCATCGCTGAGCACGGTGGTGGTCGTCGCCACCGCGCCGGAGAAGCGGAGGCCGCTGCTGCTGACGCTCGGCGCCGCCGCCGTCGGCGTCTTCCTGGCCCGCGACGTGATCGTGCTGTACGTGTTCTGGGAGTTGATGCTCATCCCCGCCTACTTCATGGTGGGCGGGCGCGCGGCCACCCAGTTCCTCGTCTACAACGTCGCCGGGAGCCTCTGCATGCTGCTGGGCTTCCTGGCCCTGGGCACATTCGCCATGCCGGTGACGGTGCCGGCCTCGGGCATCGTGCTGCTGGGCCTGATGCTGGGCTTCGCCGCCAAGGCGCCGCTCTGGCCCCTGCATGGCTGGCAGCCGGACGCGTACAGCGCCGCCCCGGCCGACGCGGCGGCCCTGATGGCCGGGGTCCAGAGCAAGGCCGGCCTCTTCGGCTTCTACATGGTGGCCATGCCGGCGCTGCCTCCGGCGGCGCGGCCCTGGCTCATGGCCGTGGGCATCATCGCCGTGCTGTACGGCGCCTTCGCGGCGATCCGCCAGGATGAGGTCCGGCGCCTGCTGGCCTATTCCAGCGTCGGCCACCTCGGGCTGATGTTCCTGGGGCTCGCCTCGGGCACCGCGCTCGGCGTGGAGGGCGCGGTCATCCTGGCCGTCGCCCACGGGCTCTACACCGTTGCGCTGTTTCTGCTCACTGGGAGCCTGGAGGACGCGCTCGGGCGGCCCGCCAAGCTCACCGACCTCGGCGGCCTGTACCGGGGCTCGCCGGGGATGGGCGCCGTGTTCACCTTCACGGGCATGGCGGCGCTGGGCCTGCCGGGGCTCGCCGGCTTCCCCGGCGAGCTGCTGATCCTCATCGGCCTCTGGTCTGTCAGCCCCTGGCTGGCGGCGGCGGCCGGGCTGGGCGTCGTCCTGGCCGCCGTGTACATGCTGCGGCCCATTCAGGGGATCTTCCACGGACCCGCGCGGGAGGGACCGCGCCTGGACGTCACGTGGGCGCTCGCGCCCGTGCTCCTGCTCCTTTTGGCCGTCGGCCTTGACCCGCAGCTGCTCTGGGGGGTGGCGCACCCGTGATCGTGACGGCGTTGGCCGTCCTGGGCCTCGGGGGCGTTGCCCTGCTGGCTCTGGACCTGTTCGCCGAAGGCTACCTGCCACTGCTGCGCACCGTGGCCTTTGCGGTCATGGCGGCCGCCGGCGTGACGCTGCTGGCCGGCAGGGGCGTGCCCGCGTTCGCCGGCACCTCGCTCGTCGACGATTCCGTCGCGCGCATGCTCGGTGCCCTGGCCGCCTTCGCGGGCGCGCTGACGGTGCTGCTGCCGCTTCCCGTCGGGGACGCCGAGGATAGCCGCAGGCGGTCCGCCGGCTACCTGGCCCTGCTGGCGTGGGCCACGGCCGGCATGGTCCTGCTGGCCGCGGCGGGCGATCTGCTGACCCTCTTTCTCGGTCTGGAGCTGCTCTCCCTCGCCCTCTACGCCCTCACGGCCTACGCCGTCGGCGGCCTGGGCGGCGAGGCGGCCCTGAAGTACTTCCTGCTCGGCGGTCTTGGCTCCGGACTGGTGCTCTACGGCGGCGCCCTGGTCTTCGCCGGCTCCGGGCGCCTGGACTTCCTGGCGCACGCGGTCGCCGGCGGCGGCCCCCTGGTGACGGCCGGCCTGGCCCTGCTCGTCGCCGGCCTCGGCTTCACGCTGGCGCTGGTGCCGTTCCATCTCTGGACGCCCGACGTCTACGAGGGCGCCCCGACCGGGGTCACAGCCTTCATGGCCGTGGGCACCAAGGCCGCCGCCTTCGCCGCCGCCGCCCACCTGCTGCTGGCCGGCTTCCCGGGGGCCGCGGATATCTGGTCGCCCCTGCTGACCGTCATCGCCGTCGCCTCGCTCCTGCTCGGCTACGCCCTTGCCGCGCCCCAGCGCGGCATCAAGCGGCTGCTGGCGTACTCGAGCATCGCCAACGCCGGCACTGCCGCCCTGGCGCTGCTGCTGGGCGCGCAGGCGGGCAATGTCCTCGTCCTCTACCTCTACACCTACGCCGCGGCCACCTTCGGCGCGTTCGCCTGCGTGGCCGCCACGGGCGGCGACCTGGCCGGCCTCGGCCACCGTAAGCCCTGGCTGGGCGGTGCCCTGCTGCTCTTCCTGCTGTCGCTGGCCAGCGTGCCCCTGACGGCGGGCTTCGCCGGCAAGCTGGTCCTGCTGCTGGGGCTCATGCAGGGCGGCCGCGCTGTGCTGGCGGTCCTCGTCATCGTGTCGACGGTGATCGCCCTTTACCCGTACTTCAAGGTGGCACGCCTGGCGAGCCAGCCGGCGGAGGCGGAGCGCGGCGGGGTGGCCTGGGCCCCGGCCGCCGTCATCGCCGCCTGCGTCGTGGCCACCCTGGCGCTGGGGCTGTGGCCCGGGCTGTTGCCCGGTGCGTGAGGCTCGGCGCGGCTCCGCCGCGCTGAACGGGTCCCCAAGCGTACCCCTTCGGTGGGGCGCGCTTGCCTTCCGGTTCTGGTAATCTGTAAATCCGAGGCCGCCGGAGCGGGAGTGGTCAGTTGAAGACCGAGGTGGAGCGGCTCCCCGAGGGCCGGGTGGAGTTGCGGGTCGAGGTGGATCCGCCGGCCGTGGAGGACGCCCTGGACCAGGCCTACCATCGCCTTGTGCGCACGGTGGTC
Organism: Clostridia bacterium; assembly: GCA_027314765.1. Lineage (GTDB taxonomy): Bacteria > Bacillota > Sulfobacillia > RBS10-35 > JAJYVM01 > JAJYVM01. Next base: position 14,705 of record DAHVAF010000263.1, read on the forward strand.
CTGCCGGGCTTTCGCCGCGGGCACGCGCCGCGCAGCATCGTGGAGCGCATGCTGGGCCGCGAGCGCCTCTGGCGCGACGCCGTCGACCCCCTGGTGCAGCACAGCTTCGACCAGGCCGCCACCGAGCAGGGTCTTGAGCCCGTGGAGTCACCCCAGGTGGACTTCGAGGCCATCCCGGCGCCCGGGGAGCCGTTCGCCTACAAAGCCGTCTTCACGGTCAAGCCGGAGGTCACCCTCGGCGACTACCGGGCCATCCGCGTCCCGCGCGAGGTGGCGCCCGTGACCGACGCCGACGTGGACCAGGCGCTCGGCGACCTGCGCGAGAGCCGCGCCCGCTGGGTGCCGGAGGAGAGCGAGCCCGCCGTCGACGGCATGATGGTCACGGTGGACGTCACCGGTACCGTGGACGGCGCGCCCGTGCCGCCCGAGAATGGCGTCAGCGGCGTGCTCGGGCAGGGCAGCCTCCGCCCGGCCATCGAGGATGCCCTGCGCGGCGCCCGCCCCGGCGACAGCCGCGAGGTGGAGATCGCCTTCCCGGCCGAGGACAGCGACACGTCGCTGGCCGGCAAGTCGGGCCGCTTCAACGTCACGCTGATCGAGCTCAAGAAGAAGCAGATCCCCGAGCTCGATGGCGAGCTGGCCCGCGAGGTCTCCGAGGGCTCCAGCACGGTGGAGGAATTGCGCGCGGAGGTCCAGAAAACACTAGCCCGCGTCGCGGCCGCGCGCGCGGAGGACGCCGCGGGGGCAGCCGCCCGCCAGCGCGCCGTCGACGAGGCGACCGTGCAGGTGCCCGCCGTGATGGTCGAGCGGCAGCTCGACAGCATGCTGCGCGATCTGGAACGCCAGTTGGAGCGGGGCGGGGTCACCCTGCCCGCCTACCTGGAGCAGCAGGGCCGCCAGCTGGAGGACCTGCGCGCGGAGATGCGTGGGGACGCGGAGCGCCAGGTCAAGACCCAGCTCGTGCTCGACGCCATCGCCACGCGCGAGAGCGTGGAGCCGAGCGCGGACGAGATCCGGCGCCAGATCGAGGATATGGCTTCCCAGTACGGCCCTTCGGCCGGCCAGGTCCGCCGCCTGTTGCAGCGTCCGGCGAATATCGCGGACGTGCGGGCCGACCTCAGGCTGGCGAAGGCCGCTCGTTTTCTCCGCGAGCTTGCGCTGAGCGGAGAAGGACAGGACGCCGCGGAGGCGGGCGGGGAGGGCGAGGGTGGCACCACCGCTGCGGCCGAGACCGGCGCCGAGGCCCCTGAGGGCAGCGGTGGGGGGGCCGGGCGGCGGCGGGCGCGCGCCTCAGATGGGGCGGACCCGGCCGGGGCGGATGCGCCTTCCGGCACGACCGGCAAGGGCGGCCGCGGTGCGCGCGGCGGCGGAACGCGCCAGCGCGCGGCGACCCGGCGGCGCGGCGAGGCCGCGGCGGACCCCACGTCCGAAGCCGGCGCCGAATCGGAGCCGGGGGCGGACGCGGGTGCCGGTGCCCAGCCCGACGACCAGCCAGAGGATCGAGCGGAGGCGAACGCATGAGCCGTCCGTGCTCAACCCGGCAGCAGATCGTCCGCGGGATCCGCGACTACATGGTGCCGATGGTGATCGAGCAGACCAGTCGCGGCGAGCGGGCCTATGATATTTATTCGCGCCTCCTGAAGGACCGCATCGTCTTCATCGGCACGCCGATCGACGACGCGGTGGCGAACCTGGTCATCGCCGAGCTCCTCTTTCTGGAGACGGAGGACCCCGACCGCGACGTCCAGGTGTACGTCAACTCGCCGGGCGGCGTCGTCGAAGCCGGCCTCGGCATCTACGACACCATGCGGTACATCAAGCCCGACGTGGCCACGATCTGCGTCGGCCAGGCCGCCAGCATGGCCGCGCTCCTGCTTGCGGGCGGCACCCACGGAAAGCGGTATGCGCTGCCCAACTCCCGCGTTATGATTCACCAGCCCTCCGGCGGCGCCCAGGGCCGGGCCGCGGACATGAAGATCTGGACCGAGGAGCTGCTCAAGGCTCGGGAGAAGCTGATCGATATCCTGCATGAGCACACGGGCCAGCCGCGGGAGAAGATCGACGCCGACGTGGAGAAGGACTACTTCATGTCGGCCGAAGAGGCCAAGGTATACGGCATCGTTGACGAGGTCTACACCCCACGCAAGAAGGGGGGCGCCGCCCCGAGCCGCTAGCAAGGCGGTGGCGGGGCAGGGGCATGTTCAAGTTCACGGATGAGAAGGGCCCGCTGAAGTGCTCCTTCTGCGGCAAGCACCAGGACCAGGTGAAGCGCCTGATCGCCGGTCCCGGGGTGTACATCTGCGACGAGTGCGTTGAGCTCTGCAACGACATCATCGAGGAAGAGCTCAACGAGGAGATGGACTTCGACCTCAAGGACGTGCCCAAGCCCCGGGAGATCAAGGCTGTCCTTGACCAGTACGTGATCGGCCAGGAGAAGGCCAAGCGGATCATGGCCGTCGCCGTGTACAACCACTACAAGCGGGTGAACATGGGCGGCAAGATCGAGGACGTCGAGCTGCAGAAGAGCAACATCCTGATGCTGGGCCCCACCGGCAGCGGCAAGACGCTGCTGGCGCAGACGCTCGCCCGCATCCTGAACGTGCCCTTCGCCATCGCCGATGCCACCTCGCTCACCGAGGCCGGCTACGTCGGCGAGGACGTCGAGAACATCCTGCTGAAGCTGATCCAGGCGGCCGACTACGACATCGAGAAGGCCGAGAAGGGCATCGTCTACATCGACGAGGTCGACAAGATCGCCCGCAAGTCGGAGAACCCGTCCATCACGCGCGATGTCTCCGGCGAGGGCGTGCAGCAGGCGCTGCTGAAGATCCTGGAGGGCACGGTCGCCTCCGTGCCGCCGCAGGGCGGGCGCAAGCACCCCCACCAGGAGTTCATCCAGATCGACACGACCGACATCCTGTTCATCTGCGGCGGCGCCTTCGCCGGCCTGGAGCACATCATCCAGAGCCGCATCGGCCACAAGACGATCGGCTTCGGCTCTGAGCTGATGAGCATCAGCGGACAGGACAGCAAGGTCGGCGAGATCCTCTCCCAGATCATGCCGGAGGACCTGCTGAAGTTCGGCCTGATCCCCGAGTTCGTGGGTCGGCTGCCGGTGATCGCCACCCTGGAAGCCCTCGACGAGGAAGCCCTCGTGCGCATCCTCACCGAGCCCAAGAACGCCCTCGTGCGCCAGTACCAGAAGTTCTTACAGATGGACGGCATCGACCTGGAGTTAGAGCAGGACAGCCTGAGGGCCATCGCCCAGCAGGCCCAGAAGCGGCACACGGGTGCGCGCGGCCTGCGGGCGATCATCGAGGAGATCATGCTGGACGTGATGTACGACATGCCCTCGCGTGTCGACATCGGCAAGTGCGTGGTCACGAAGGATGTCGTGAACGAGAAGAAGGCCCCGATGATGGTCGCCCGAAAGCGCAAGAAGGAAGAGACGGCGTAGGCAAGAGCCCGCGCCGCGGCCCCGACTTCGTGCCGCGACGCTCACGCGTCGCGGCTTTTTTGGGTTCGGTGCGGCGCCCACGCGGTCGCGGGTGGAACGTGGCCGCACCTCCGCGTTGGTGACTATAATGGTCATGGAGGTGAGGTCATGGCGGTCACAAGCGTGAGTGACCTGAAGGCACACCTGAGCGCGTGGCTGGAAGCGGTTCAGCGCGGTGAAGAGGTGGTCGTGACCGATCGGGGGCGTCCTGTCGCCACCCTCACGCCCATCCGCGGTCTTGAGGGCGAGGACGAGCGCACGGTGCGGCTCATTGCCGCCGGGGTGCTTCGGCCGGTCCGTGAGGCCCTGCCGCCGGAGTTTTGGGACCTGCCGCGGCCGCGCGTTCCGGGCAACGCAGCCGTTGAGGCGATTCTCGCCGAACGCGCAGAGGGGCGTTGAGGTTCTGGGATGCGTCCGCTGCCGTCCTGCTTTGCGTCGCGCAGTCGGGTTCGGAAACGGCCCTGGAGTGGGCGCGCGGTGACGGCGTCGTGGTTTGGTGGGCCACACGCTTGGAGTGTGAGTCCGCCATTGCCCGGCTTGGCCAAGAGGGCTTGGTGAACGAAGCCGACCAGGAAGACGCATGGGCGATGCTGGCGCGGCTCGGCAATGGCTGGCGGGAGGTCGTGCCGTCGGGTGCCCTGCGCAGCCACGCCATACGCCTCGTACGCCTGCACCCGCTGCGCGCCGCCGATGCGCTCCAGCTGGCCGCCGCCTTGGACTGGATGGAGCGCGCGCCGGATGGGGCGGTCTTTATCACCGCCGATCGCCAGCTCGGTCGAGCGGCCCGGGCTGAAGGCTTCGACGTGTGGAGCCCCCTCGCCCCACCCCCGGCCTGATCCGGACCGGCCGCGCCCACGCCGCCGCCGCGAAGCGCTCCAGCAGCGCTCCGATGAACTTGATCCCCCGCACGCAGTCGGCGACGCGGAGGCCCGTCGATCGTGAGGCGGTCATCCGCGTCCTTCAGCGAGGCCAGGGCCCACACCAGCCGCCACGGGCCGCTCGGCACGACGGTGGCCCAGCTGGAATGCATGTCGACCCGGGCCGCCCGTACACGCAGCTCCGCGTGCAGGACGCCCTTCAGGCCCAGCGTGACGACAAAGCGGTCGCGCTCATCCAGCGCCCCGCCCTCCCAGAGGCACCCGTCGGCGGCCAGCAGGACCCGGTGCGCCCGCACGAACGCCGCCAGGCTGGGGCTGCCGATCTCCTCCTCACCATCGATGACGAACTTGACGGTGAGCGGGATCTCCCCGTTCGCCCGCCGGTAGCTGGCGATGGCCTGCACCCGCGCCATCACGTCGCCGCGGTGGTCAGCGATCCCGCGCGCGAAGATCTTGCCGTCGCGCGCGTCCGCCGCGAACGGGCCGGAGTCCCACTCCTCCAGCGGCTCCGGCGGCTGGACGTCGCAGTGGTTGTACATGAGCAGGGTCGGCTGGCCGCGCCCGATGCGCCCGCAGACGACCGGCGCGCCGCCCGTCTCCAGCACCCGGACGTCCTCGCAGCCCAGACCGCGCAGCACGTCCGCCGTGGCCGCCGCGCCCTCGCGGACGCCAACACCCTGGCCGGTGATGCACGGCAGCCGGCATCAGGCGCGCAGCGCCGCCAGGTATTCCGCCGCGTGGGCGTCGACGTCGGCCGCGAAGGCGCTCACTCGTAGAAGGCAGGGGACTTCTTCAGCGTCGCCCACTGGGCGGGGTCGTGGCCGTAGAGCAGCATCGCGTGGTCCATGGCCTGCAGCCGGCGGGCGCTGGCCCTGGCGGCCACGGGGTCCTGGTAGGCCCCCCAGTTGTCCCTGTCCAGGTTGTCCTGCACGTAGATGGCGTCGATGCCGATGATGACCTTTCCGGTCCGGGCCAGGCTGACGGCCACCGACATGTGCCCCGGCACGTGCCCGGGGGTCTTCAGCAGCCGAACGCCGGGCGCGATCTCCGGCTCATCGTCCACGACGTGCCACCGGAGGCCGGAGATGTCGTACGTGGCCCGCGGATAGTGCGCGTCCGGGCGCATGATGTCCTCGTAGCAGTCCCGCTGCACGTAGATCTCACTCTGCGTGAAGTCGCGGGTGTTGCCAGCGTGGTCGAAGTGGAAGTGCGTCGCCACCAGGATGTCGATGTCGGCGGGCGTGAGGCCGAGCCCTGCAAGGCGGTTCACCACATAGTCCTCGGCCCGCATGCGCACCTTCAGGACCTCGCCGAACGGCTGGCCGCGGAAGGTGGCCTCGGGGTCGTCGACGTGGACCCGGTCCATGCCGGTGTCCACGAGGATATTGCGGCCGTCGTCCGCGCGGATGAGGTAGCCGACGATCGGGATCGTCCACCACGTGCCGGCATCCAGCCCGGGCGTGAGGACGGAGCCCTTGTCCACGTAGCAGTCGCCGAGGTGCAGGATGTAAAGCCGCATGGGGCCGGGGGTTCGCGCCCGCGGGCACCATCCCCTCTGACGGGATGGTACAATCGTGCCCTCCGTCCCTGGCGGGCTTCCGCCAGGGCTTTGGCGCGCTCGACGAGGGGGTGCGCCACGCGTGGTCTACGTGCTCGCGGCCCGCGCGGCCGTGCGGCGGGAGCTGCAATACCGCTGGGCGCACATGGTGAACAACCTGGGCAGCGCCGTGTTCGGATTCGTCTACATCGCGGCCTGGCGGGCGGTCCTGGGGCGGCAGTCCCTCTCCGGGGTCGACGCCGCCTTCATGACCCGCTACATGGTCGTGAGCCAGGTCTTCCTCTGGCTCACGACGTTCATGACCTTCGGCCTCGGCATCCCGGAGGGGATGCGCACCGGGTCCGTGGCGGCCGATCTCGCCCGGCCCGTCGACTTCTTCGGGCTCTATGCGGCGCGCGAGGCGGGGGCCCTGGCCTACGGGCTGCTGTACCGCTGTCTGCCCATGGCGGTCCTGTTCGCCCTGACCGTTGGCTTCCCGCTGCCAGGGTCATGGCCCCTCGGCCTGGCCGGGGTCGCCCTCGGCGCGTACGTGGGCCTATGTCTGAACTATCTCGCCGGCCTGGCGGCGTTCTGGACGGTCCAGGCCAGGTGGGCATGGGGCCTCCGCCAGACCTTGACCCTGGTCCTCGGCGGCATTGCGGTGCCCCCAGCCGTGTACCCGGGCTGGCTCCAGGGCGTCGTGGCATGGTCGCCGTTTCGGGCCTGCGGGGCGATCCCGACGCTGATTTGGCTCGGGCGGGCCGGAGCCGGCGATCTGGCCGCGGCGGCCGGCTGGGCGGCTGCCCTGACGCTGCTGGCCCGGGCGCTGACGGGCGCGGCCCGGCGCAGGGTGGAGGTGCAGGGCGGATGAGCGTGCTCGTCCGGCTGGTGGCAGGCACGCTGCGCGGGCAGCGCCAGTACGGCGTCGACTTTGTCGGCTCGATCGTCCTGTCCGCCCTGGTGACGGCCGGGGAGTTCGGGGTGGTGGTGATCATCCTGACCCGCTTCCCCCGCATCGCCGGCTGGAGCCTTCCCCAGCTCGCCCTGCTCTTCGGCCTCTCGGCGACCGCGACCAGCGTCTATCGCACCCTGACGGACGAGTTGCACGACTTCGAGCGATACATGGTCAACGGCGAGTTCGACGCCATCCTGCTCCGCCCGTGGCCGAGCCTGCTGGTCATGCTGGCGCGCGGGGTCAACCTGGGCAAGCTCGGCGGCCTGCTCGAGGGCCTCGGGATCACGGCGTGGGGGGCCGCCCGCCTCGGGCTGGCCCCGTCCGGCTGGGGGTGGCTGCTTCTGTTCAGCGTCACGGGCTCGGCCCTCGTCCTGGCGATCGGGATCGCCACGTCCGCCACGGCCTTCTGGCTGGAGCGGATCGGCGAGCTGCAGGTTTTCACGCTCTATGCGCCGAGCTTCGCGGCCGAGTTTCCGCAGTCGATCTATGCGGGCTGGCTGCGCGCGCTCTTTCTGAGCGCGATCCCCATCGCCTTCGTCAACTACCTGCCGGTCCGCGCCATGCTGGGGCATGGCGGCGGCATCGCCACCATGCTCCTCCCGGTTCCCGCCGCAGCCATCTCCCTCACGCTGGCGGCGCTGCTGTGGTCGGCCGGCGAGCGGCGGTACAGGAGCACCGGCAGCTGATGATTGAGGTGCTGGGTTTGAGCAAGCGGTTCGGCGGGCACCAGGCCGTCGACGGGGTCGCATTCCGGGTGGAACCCGGTGAGTTCGTCGCGCTGCTCGGGCCGAACGGTGCGGGGAAGTCGACGACCGTCAAGATGCTCACCGGGATCCTGCACCCGGACGCCGGCTCGGTCCGGGTGGCCGGCCGCTCCCCCCAGCGCGAGCGGCGGGCGCTGGCCCGCGAGATTGGCGTCGTCTTCGGTCAGCGGACGGGGCTGTGGTGGGACCTGCCTGTGTGCGACTCCTTTGACCTGCTCGCGGCGATGTACCGGGTGCGCGCTGCAGCCGAGCGGGCAGCCGAGCTGCGCTCCCTGCTGGACCTCGATGGCTTCTGGCACACCCCGGTGCGGCGCCTGTCCCTGGGCCAGCGCGTGCGCGCGGACATCGCCGCCGCTCTGCTGCACCGCCCGAAGGTGCTCTTTCTGGACGAGCCAACGGTCGGCCTCGACCTGCTGGCCAAGGAGCGCGTGCGCGAGTTCCTGTCCGGCTACGGGCGGCAGGGGGCCACGGTCCTGCTCACCACCCACGACCTGGCCGAGGTGGAGGCCCTGTGCGGCCGAGTCCTGGTGATGAACGGCGGACGCCTGGCCTTCGACGGCACGGTGGCCGACCTGCGGCAGCGCGCGGGGGTCCCCACCCTGTTGACCGTGGAGTATGCGGGCGAGCCGGTGGGCGAGCCTGCCTGGCCAGCGGTCGCGCGGGACGGGCGCAGCCTGACCGTGTCGTTCGACCGCTCGCAGGTCGGTGCCGGCACGGTGCTGGCCGCGTTGGGCGAGCTGGGGGAGATTCTCGACATACGCCTCCACGAGCCCGACCTGGAGAAGATGGTCCGCCGTCTCTACCTTCACCCCGCGTGCGCGCGGGACGACCCGCGCTTACTTTGAACCCCGCGTGCGCGCGGGACGACCCGCGCTTACCATGAGAAGGAGGGGTGGCGGCGATGCAGGCCGATCTGATCCTGACGGGCGCGACGGTGATCACCATCGATCCGGAGCGGCCGCGGGCTGAGGCGATCGCCGTCCGCGGCGGCCGAATCCTGGCCGTCGGGACAGAGGACGACGTGCGCGCCCTTCGCGGTCCGGGGACCGAGGTCCTCAACCTGCCTGGGAAGACCGTCGTGCCGGGCTTCCACGACGCCCACAACCACATGCTGAGCTTCGGCATGCAGCTGGGCACCGTGTCGCTGCGCCTCCCCACCGTGGAGGACATCGTCGCCGCCCTGCGCGAGCGCGCCGCCCAGCAGCCGGCGGGGACCTGGGTCGTCGGCACCGGCTACGACAACAACAAGCTGCCGGGTGGCAGGCACCCGACACGGCAGGACCTGGATCGGGTGTCGACCGACCACTTCGTGGTCGCCCGCCAGAATTCCGGGCATATGTGCGTCGCCAACAGCCGGGCCCTGGCGGACGCCGGGATCACGCGCGGCACCGAGGACCCCGAGGGGGGCCACATCATGCGCGATGAGCACGGCGAGCCCACGGGGCTCCTGCAGGAAAACGCGCAGGGGCTTCTGCGCAGCCCCGGGTACCCGTATGCCGCGGAGATGATTGTGGCCGCGCTGCGCGCGGCAAGCGACGTCTACGTGCGCGAGGGCATCACCAGCCACACGGAGGCGGGCATCGGCCACCACTCGCCGGTGGAGCTGGACGCCTACCGCCAGGCGGTCGAGCAGGGCGCCCTTCGCGTCCGCTCCACCCTCATGGTGCACATCAGCCAGGTGCAGCACATCGGCGACTTCTTCGGCCTGCAGCAGGGCATCCGCACGGGCTGGGGCGACGACTGGCTCCGGATCGGCCCCCTCAAGATGTTCTCCGACGGGTCGCTGATCGGCCGCACGGCGGCCATGCACGACCCCTACGCCCCGGAGCCGGAGAACGTGGGGTTCTTCGCCACGCCGCCGGAGCGGCTCCGGCAGTGGTGCATCGACGGGCACAGGAGCGGCTGGCAGCTGGCCACGCATGCCATCGGCGACCGGGCCGTGGACTTCATGCTGGACTGCTACGAGGAGGCCATGCGCCTTCACCCGCGGCCCGACCCGCGCCACCGCATCGAGCATGCCGGCGTGGTCAGCCCGGCCACCCTGGACCGCATCGCCCGGCTGGGCGTGATCCCCGTGCCGCAGCAGCACTTCATCGGCGCCATCGGCGACGGCATGGCGCGGAGCCTCGGCCCGGCCCGCACCCGCTGGTGCTACCCGCTGCGCAGCTACCTCCTGCGGGGGATCCCCCTGCCCGGCAGCTCCGACCGGCCGGTCGTCGACGGGGCGCCCCTGCTCGGCATTCACGACGCCGTCAACCAGAGGACCGCGTCGGGCGCCGACTACCAGCCGGAGGAGCGCCTCACGCCCGAGGAAGCCATCGCGGCCTACACGACAGGCTCCGCGTACGCGAGCCGCGACGAGCATGTCAAGGGCAGGATCCGTCCCGGGTTCCTCGCCGACCTCACCGTGCTGGGCGCAGACCCGACGCGCGTACCGCCGGCCGAGATCGCCGACATCCCGGTGGCCGGCACGGTCGTGGGCGGCCGCGTCGTGTACGGCGCGGGGCTTCCCTAAAGCGAAGTACTTTACAAAACGAAGTAGTGTATGGTTAGATAGATGCAGGCCGGGCTCGGACCCGGTCCGTCGCATCGTCGGCCGCAAGGCCGGCTAGAGGGAGGATCGCACTCATGTCCCCGGCCCTTATACCGCTTGACGAGGAGGCCCTGCCGGCCGGCGTCGAGGACCCGCTGCACGCCTACCTGCAGGAGATCGGCCGCACGCCGCTCCTCACGAAGGAAGAGGAAGTCGACCTCGCCCGCCGCGCGCGCGCCGGCGATGAGGAAGCCAGCCGCCGGCTGGCCTCGGCCAACCTGCGCCTTGTGGTCAGCATCGCCAAGCGCTTCGCCGGCAAGGGACTGGACCTTCTGGACCTGATCCAGGAGGGCAACCTCGGCCTGCTGAAGGCCGTCGAGCGCTTCGACCCGGATCGCGGCTTCCGCTTCAGCACGTATGCGACGTGGTGGATTCGCCAGGCCATCTCCCGCGGATTGGCCGACAAGGGCCGCCTGATCCGCATCCCGGTGCACACGGTGGATGCCCTGACCAAGGTCAACCGGACGGCCCTGCGCCTGCAGATGGAGCTCGGCCGCGACCCGAGCCAGGCGGAGATCGCCGCCGCGGTGGGCCGCTCGGCCGACAAGGTCGCCGAGCTGCTGCAGGCCGGCCAGGAGCCGGTGAGCCTGGACAGCCCCGTGGGCGAGGATGACGCGAGCCTGCTGGGCGACTTTGTCGCCGACCCCAGCTCGGCCGCCGAGGACGCCGTGTCGGCGGTGACCCGCGCCGACCTGTCCGAGGCCCTGGACGCCCTGAGCCCGCGCGAGCGCGAGGCCGTACGGCTGCGCTTCGGGCTGGCGGACGGGCACCCGCACACCCTGGAGGATGTGGGCCGCCACTTCGGCGTGACCCGCGAGCGCATGCGCCAGATCATCAGCGCCGCCCTGCGCAAGCTGCGCGAGGGCGACGTCGACGGCCGGCTCCGCGCCGGCTGACCGGTCCAGCGCCCCCACCCCCTTCCCGGTGGGGGCGCACTCTCCTGGACCGTCGTTCCCACCCCCGGTATAGTGGCATGCGGAGGTGGCCCGCCCGGTGCGCCAGATCTTCGGATCCCTGGGCCTTCCGGCGTTCCGGCGCCTGTGGCTCGTCATCGCCGAGGCCGGCTGCGGCCAGTGGGCCATCCAGCTTGCCGTCGGCTGGCTGGTGCAGAGCCTCACCCACAGCACCTTCTGGGTCGGGGCCAGCCTCTTTGCCCTCATGATCCCGAACGTTGTGGCCGCGCCCTGGAGCGGGGTGCTGGCGGACCGCTTCCACCGCGGCCGGCTGCTCGCGGGCGCCCTGGCACTCTCGGCCGCGGCGTCCCTCGGCCTCGGCGTGCTCGCCGTCCTCGGCCGCGACGCCATCTGGCCCATCCTGGGCCTGGTCCTGCTGCTGGGCATCGGCGGCACCCTCCTGGCCACCGCCTCCACGGCCCTGCTGCCCAACGTGATTGAGGATACCGACCTGCTCAACGCGTCCGCTCTCCAGGGGATCGCGCAGATGGGCTCCGAGTTCATTGGGCCGGCGCTGGCCGCGGTGCTGCTGGCCGCCAGCGGCTCCTGGGCCGTCTTCGCCGTGTGCGTGGCCCTTTATGGCGTGGCCGCCTGGCAATCGCGGGGCATCCACCCGCGGAGGGCCCAGCCCGCCGCGACCGCGACCGGCGTCCGCTTCATGGACGGCGTGCGCTATGTCCGCGCCAACCCGCCCCTCGGCGTCCTGGTGGGTATCCTGCTCGGGCACTGCGGCCTCACCATGGCCTACATGGGCATCCTGCCCGCCTTCGTCCAGGGGTCGCTCCATGGCGGCGCCGCCCTTTTCGGCTCGATCATGACGCTGGTCGGCCTCGGGTCCATCCTGGGGGCCCTGCCGCTGATGGTGGTGAAGAACCTGCGGGTGCGCGGATCGCTGTACCTGATCTCGGCCCTGGCCAGCGGTCTGAGCACGGCGGCGCTGGGCCTGTCGCACTCGCCGGCGGCGGCCGTGGTGACCGCGCTGGCCGTCGGTGCCTCGCAGGGCATGTTCATGACCATCGCCTTCGCCGAGGTGCAGGAGCGGAGCAGCGAGGAGTTCCGCGGCCGCGTCTCCGCGATCTACCTGCTGCTGGCCGGCGGCGCCATGGCCGTGGCCAACTGGGGCTACGGCTTCCTCGGAGCCGTGGTGGAGCCGGCCCACATCCTGGCCGGAATGGGCGCGGCCTTCGTCCTCGTCTTCCTGGTCGTGGCCGCCGGCTCCGACTCGATGCGCTCCGTCTGCAGCCTGCCGCCCCGGCGGCGGCCCGTGCTGCGGGTGTCCATGGCCGGCGGCGAGTAGCCGCCGCTCAGCCGCCCCAGACCTCCCCGAACACGCGCAGCGCATTGCCGCCGAGGATGCCGGCCACCTGCTCATCGCTGTAGCCGCGCGCCACAAGGCCGCGGGCGATGTTGGGGAAGTCGCGGTAGTCGTCAAAACACACCAGGTTGACCACCGAGTCGATACCGTGCTCCGGGCGGAAGCCGATGGCGCGGGAGTGCTCGTCCAGCCGCCGCAGCGCGGACTTGGTCAGCTGCAGGGGCCAGTCCGTGCCGATGGCCACATGGCGCCAGCCCACCAGGGTCGCGATGTAGTCGATGGGGTCAAGCATCGCGGCGATCGTGACACACTCGCCCGGCGCCAGGAAGAAGGGCACGGCCAGCACCCCGATCACGCCACCCGTCGCGGCGATCGCCCGCAGCTCCTCGTCGGACTTCCCGCGGTCATGGGCGTAGACGCCGCGCGCCGCCGTGTGCGTCGCCACGACCGGAGCCCTGGAGAGGGCGCAGCAGTCCAGTGTCGTGCGGCGCCCGGAATGGGCGGTGTCGACGACCATGCGCAGCTCGTTCATGCGGCGGACGAACGCCAGGCCAAAGTCGGTGAGTCCCCCGTCCGACCGGTCTGTGCAGCCGGAGCCCACATAGTTCTGGGAGTTGTAGGTCAGGCCCATCAGCCGGACTCCGTAGTCGTGCAGCACGTCCAGAATGCCGACATCGCGGGCGATTCCGGTCGTGTCCTGGGTCGTGAGAAAGCCCACCCGCGCACCCTCCCGCTTCGCGCGCCGGAGGTCCTCCGCGCACAGGGCCTTGCGCAGCCAGGGCAGGCGGTCGAACTGGGCGGTGTGCAGCGCGAAGGATGCCGCCATCGCCGCCGGCGAGTCGAGCACGAACTGCCGGTTGCCGGCGGTGATGCCTGAGCCCTCCCAGCACGTCTGAAAGTCGGGGCTCTCGCCCACAAGGGCTTTCCGGACGGGCAGGGCGCGCGCAAAGGTCAGCGTGCCCCCGAGGTCGTGCGTGCGCGTCCAGAAGGCCTCCACCTCCGCCTCCATGGCCGGCGTGAACGACCTGTAGCCCACCGGTCCCTGAAAGAGCAGGTCGATCACCACGCTCTCGGCCATCAGGCGAGCCGCCCGCTCCTCCTGCGCGGCCGTGAGGCCGAAGTCAAACGTCCCGGACACCAAAGCCACCGCCCCCTCCCGATGGGCGCGGTTCGGCGCGGCCTCGCCGCACCCTGCCTTAACGGACCCCCCGCCATCACTTCCCGTGTCCTTAACGCGGCCGCAAGGCTCGTCGCCGGACGCCGTTGGTAGCATGGCGCTGGCTCGTACATAAGTGGGGAGGGTGCGTGCGTATGCAGCCTGGGTTCCTGAGGCGTGCCGGCGCGCTGATGGCCGGCGCCGCGGTCCTGGTTGGCCTCGCGGGGTGCGGCGGATCCGCCACGCCAGCGTCCACCGCGGGCGGAGCCACGACCGCCAGCTCCGCCCCGGCCGCCTCGAGTAGCAAGGGCCAGCTGGTCATCTACGCCGCCGAGGGCTACGACCAGGCCATGGCCAACGCGTTCCAGGCGAAGACCGGGATCCAGGTGAAACTGAGCGACATGAGCACCGGCCCCATCGTGACGAAGATCGAGGCGGAGGGCAATAATCCGCAGTGGGACGTGGCCTGGTTCGACGGGGACGGCACAATGGCCACCCTGGACGCCCAGGGGCTCCTGCTGAAGGGCTGGGAGCCCGCCAACGCCGCCAACTACACCGCACTCGGCAAATCGCTCCTCCCCCCCGACCAGAGCTACGCCGTGACCGGCATCACGGCCGCCGGCGCCATCGCCTATAACACCAAGTACGTGACGGCGGCACAGGCACCCAAGACCTGGACCGACCTCCTGCAGCCGCAGTGGAAGAACGCGGTCGGCATGGACAACCCGGCCATCTCCGGCCCGACCTTCCCCGTGGTGGCCGGCTTCCTCTACGGGATGGGCATGAGCAACGGCGAGAGCTTCTTTGAGAAGCTGAAGGCCAACGGGCTCAAGGTGTTCGCCACCAACAAGCCGACGCTGTCGGCCCTGAGCACCGGTGCCATCAAGATCGCCATCGCCCAGGACTCGGCGGAGATCGACGCCATCAAGAAGGGCTCGCCGCTGGCGATCGTGTACCCGAGCGACGGCGTCACCATGCTGCCGAGCGCCATCGGGATCTCGTCCCACGCCAAGGACATGGCCGCGGCCAAGGAGTTCGTGAACTTCGCCCTCTCCGCGGCCGGCCAGCAGGTCATGCTGACCAAGGGCGGCGGCGACAGCAACTTCGCCCCGCTCATCCAGGGCGAGCAGCCCAACCCCAGCCGCCAGCAGACCGGGATCAGGTGGAACCTGGTGCCGGCCGCCTGGCAGGCCAGCAACTACAACCCGGTCCAGGCCTGGTTCAAGGCGCATATCGTTGGCTGAGCCGGCGCCATTGCCGAGCCCGGCGCGGCCTCCGCGCCGGCTGCGCCTCCCAAGTGGCGACAAGGCCGTGATGCTCTTCGGCATCACGGCCCTCCTCGTCCTCATCGTCTATCCCCTGGCCTCGATCGTGATTCAGGCGGTCTTCCCGCACCTCTTCGCGCCCCAGCACCCGAACGCCAGCTTCGACCCCGCCGCCCTGGGCCGCGTGCTGACCAGCCCGACGGACTACCACATGCTGGTCGACTCCGTGGCGCTCAGCCTGGGCGCGGCCATCTTCTCTTCCATCGCCGGCGGCGCCCTCGCCGTGGTCCTCGGCCGCACTGACCTGCCCGGGCGCGGGATCTTTGCGGCCCTGGCCTGGGTCAACCTGCTGGCGCCGTCGTTCCTGCTGGCCGAGGGCTGGACGTTCCTGCTGCAGCACGGCGGTCTGCTGAGCCAGTTCGTGCCCGAGCCGGCCTGGATGACCAACGTGTTCTCCTCGCCGTGGGGCGTGGGCGCCATTTTAGCCCTGAAGTTCTATCCGTTCGCCTTCCTCACGGTCTCGGCGGCCCTGCCGTGGCTGGGCGGCGAGCATGAGGCGGTCGCCCGCACGCTCGGCGCGACGCCCGGGGTGGTGTGGCGGCGGATCTTCATCCCCCTGCTGATCCCGTTCCTCGCCAGCGCGGCGACGATCGTGTTCGCCGACGTGCTGAGCGACTTCGGCGTCGCAGTCACGGTGGCGGAGAGTCACAACTTCCCGCTGCTGACCTACGGTATCTACAGTTCCCTCTACGACCAGCCGACGGACTTCGCGGGCGCGGGCGCCCTGGCGCTGCTGCTCGGCGTCGCCGTCGCGGTGGCCCTGGTCGGCCAGCTGCTGATCCTGCGCAAGAACCGGTACGCCACCATCCACGCGGGCTTCCGCCCGCCGGCCCCATACCGGCTGCGGCCAAAGGTCCGCATCGCGCTGCTGGCGGCCGTCATCGCGTTCTTCGCCGTCGCGGTCGGTGCCCCGCTCGGCTCGATGCTCCTGGAGTCCTTCCTGAAGGGCAGCGCCTACGGCCTGGTCTATCTGAAGCCCACCCTGGCCAACTACGCCGCCCTGGCCGGCCCGACGGCCCAGGTGGCCGTTTCGGCCCTCGGCTACTCCCTGCGCCTCGCCCTGGTGACCGCCACCGCGGCCCTGGCCCTCGGCACGCTGCTCGCCTACTTCGGCACGCAGGGCGGCGGCGCCACGGGCCAGTTCCTGCAGGGCATCTCGCTCTGGACCATCAGCGTGCCCGGCATCATCCTGGCGGCGGGCTACGTGTTCGCCTGGAACCACCGCGGCTTCGAGCTGTATGGCACCGTCTTCGCGCTCAGCCTCTGCTACCTGGCCGGCGGCCTGCCCTACGTCCTCCGCTTCCAGATGGGCTCCCTGACCCAGCTCGACCGCCGCCTGGTGGCCGCGGCGCGGGTGCAGGGCGCAGGGCTCGGCGCCGTGCTCACGCGGGTCGTGACGCCCCTTCTGGCGGAGGGGGCGGTCTCGCTCTGGCTCTTCGTGCTCGCGGGCACCACGTTCGAGCTACCCGCCTCCGAGTTTCTCTACCCGCCGGGACATCCGACCCTGGCCGTCGAGGTCAACCACTTCTTCAACACCTCCTCGTATGGCCAGGGCATGGCCCTGGCCATCCTGGCCGCGGCCCTGCTGATCACGGTCGTGCTGATCCTGCGCCTGGTGGTGCGCCGCCGCCTGCCCGCCGCCGTGCGGGCGCAGGCGCCGGCCCGGACCTTCTGAGAGGAGCGCACAGATCCCCATGGGCGAAGCGCTGCGCGTCGAGCGTGTGAGCAAGCGGTTCGGGAGCGTCGTGGTGGCCGAGCAGCTGACCTTCGAGGTGCCCGGTGGCGGCTACTGCGCGGTCCTCGGCCCCTCCGGCAGCGGCAAGACCTCCCTCTTCAACATGGTCGCCGGCCTGATCGCGCCGGATGCGGGCATCATCCGCGTCGGCGAGCGTGAGTTCGACGGCCCGCGCGGCCACCTGCCGCCGGAGCGGCGCGGAATCGGCCTGGTCTTTCAGGACTATGCCCTCTGGCCGCACCTGCCGGTCCGCGAGCAGATCGCCTTCGGCATGCGCCTGCGCCGCCGCCCCGCCGCCGAGATCGCGGCCGACACCCGCCGCTGGCTGGAGCTGCTGCGCATTGACGCCCTGGCCGAGCGCTACCCCCACGAGCTGTCCGGCGGCCAGAAGCAGCGCGTGGCCATCGCCCGCGCCCTGGCCGTCAAGCCCTCGCTGCTGCTCCTGGACGAGCCGTTCAGCAACCTGGACGCCCCCCTGCGCGAGGTCCTGCGCGACGAGCTGGGCGCGCTCTACGCCTCCCTCGGCGTCACCGTGCTGCACGTGACGCACGACCGCCAGGAGGCCATGGGCGTCGCCGACCGCGTGCTGGTCCTGGCGGGCGGCCGCCTCTGCCAGGAGGGCCCGCCGCACGAGCTTTACCGCAACCCGGCCACACCGGAGGTGGCCACGCTGCTTGGACCGGCCAACCTCGTGCCGGGCCGGGCGGAGCGCGGCCACTTCCACGGCGAGGGCTTCCACGTCCGCGCCGCTGGGCCGGTGCGGCCGAGCGGCCCGGCGCTGCTCTTCTTCCGCCCGGAGTCGGTCGCCGTGCTGGCGGCCCCGGCGGAGCCAGGCGCCGCGAATACCTTCCGTGCCCAGGTCGTGCGCAGTGCCTGGCACGAGACGGGCTGGCGCCACCGCCTGCGGATCGGCGACCACGAGGTGGTCGCCATGACCCCGGGTCCGGTGTCCGGCGAGGTGTGGCTACATCTGCCGGCGGAGGACTGCAGGATCCTGCCGGCCGACGACAGTCGGCCCAGTCCGGTGGACGCCCTGTCCGCCGCCGGGTAGACTATCGGCATGCGTAACTAGCACCCCGCCGCCGTCGACCGCTGGCTTCTTCGGGGGTGCTGTTGTCGTGCCGTTGCTCGTCCTCTCCGATCTTCGCGCGCGCATTGGCGCGCGTACCCTGTTCTCCGTGCCGGCTGCCCGCGTGGAAGCGGGTGACAGAGTCGCCCTGCTTGGCCCCAGTGGCGTGGGGAAGTCCACGCTTCTCAGGGCCATCATCGACGGTGCGGACGGGGTGACGCTCGCCCGCGGGCTCCGTGTGGGCTATCTGCCCCAGGAGTTGCCCACCGGCCACGAAAGCAGCGGCGAGCGGACGCGAGCCGCCCTGGCTTCGCTCTTGGGCGACGGGCCCGACCTCCTGGTCCTCGACGAGCCCACCAACCACCTGGACCTCACGGCGCTGGAGTGGCTGGAGCGCGAGATCCGCCGCCATTCGGGCACCGTGCTGATGGTCTCCCACGATCGCGTGTTCATGGATCGGGTCGCCACCGCCGTCTGGGAGATGGACCACGGGGGCAGGGTGGCAGAGCCTGCCACGCTCCGGGTCTTCCGGGGCAATTTCAGCACCTACCGCGCGCAGCGGGAGCTGGACGGGCGGACGGAGCAGGCGGCGTACGCCGCGTACGCGGCCCGGCACGACCACCTGGAGCGCGCTGCCCAGCGGCGTCAGCAGTGGGCGCAGAAGGCGTCAGCTTCCGCGGGCGTGCGCGATCCATATGCGCAGAAGAAGGCCGCCAAGGCGGCGAAGCGAGCCGGGGCCGCGGACAAGCGACTGCAGCGGCTTGAGGAAGCAGCCCCCGACAAGCCGTGGATCCGTGACCCCGTCCGCCTTCCCGTGGGCGGCGCCCCGTTTTCGGGCCGGCTGCTTCTGAAGTTGGGCGAGCGCGAGGTGGGCCCGCGCGCGCGCATCGCCGTCGTGGGCCCCAACGGCTCCGGCAAGACCACGCTTCTGCGCACCCTGGCCGGCGAGCTACCGGGCGACGTCTGGCGCAGCCCCGCCGCACGCATCGGGTTCCTGCGCCAGGAGCGCGACGACCTTCCGCCCGACGCCACACCCTTCGGGCTGCTGGGTGGCGAGACGGCCGCCGCGCTCGGCCTCCGCGGCGACCGGGCACACGTCCCCGTGAGGTCGCTCAGCGGCGGTGAACGGACCGCCATCGCGCTCGCCGGGCAACTCGGCGGATCACACAACATCCTGTTGCTCGACGAGCCGACGAACCACCTCGACCTGTGGCTGCGGGAGGCTTGCGAGGACGCCCTCGCCCGCTTTCCGGGCGCGGTCGTCCTCGCCACCCACGACCGCTGGCTGGTGCAGCACTGGGCGGAGGACGTCTGGCGGGTGGTAGAGTAGCCATGTGGCACAGGACATCGGCACCGTGCTCCGCAAGGAGGCCGCGGAGTTCCTCGGCAACGTGCGCACGCTGCGCGTCTTCTTTCTGGTCGTGCTGATCAGCGGCGTGCTGCCGAGCCTTTCCGTGGAGGTTCCGTTCAACATCCCCCACAGCCTGCGCGGCGCCCTCTCGATCTTCTACGTGGTGGTCGCCGCTGTGGTCGTCGTCGCGCAGACGGCGCCGGACCTCGTCATCCGCGAGCGGGCGGGCCACACGCTGGAATCGCTCCTGGCCAGCCGCCTCCCGGATACCGCCATCTTCGTGGGCAAGGCCCTCACGGCGGCGCTGATGGGGTACGCCGCATCGCTCCTCACCCTGATCGTCCAGTTGGGGGGGTCGGCCGTGCGCCTGCACATGGTCCACTGGCTCTACCTCTCCTCGCCGACCGGCCGCTGGCTTGCCCTGGCCGCGCCATCCGTCATCGCCGCGTACATGGCCGCGGTGGGCACCTTCGTCGCCCTGCGCATCCTGGACCAGTGGTCCGCCTACATGATCACGGTCATGAGCCTGGGGCTGATCGTCCTGCCCTTCGCGATGCGCTGGATCTCCCTGGACGTCGCCGCGCCCTGGCTGCGGGGCGCCGTGCTCGTCATGGCCGCCGTGGACATCGGCCTGCTGGCCGCGGGCGCGCGGCTGTTTCGCCGCGAGCGGCTGGTGCTCTCCCTGTGAGCGCGGCCGTCCTCTGCCGCGGCGTGACGCGGCGCTTCAACGGGCGCACGGCCGTGGCCGACCTGGACCTCGAGGTGGACCAGGGCGCCGTCTTCGGGTTCCTTGGCCCGAACGGGGCCGGCAAGACCACCACGGTGCGCATGCTGCTGGGCCTTCTGCGGCCATCCTCCGGAAGCCTGGAGGTGCTGGGCCTTGACCCCATCGCCCAGGGTGAGCCGCTCCGCGCCCAGACGGGCGTCCTGCTGGACCAGGTCGGGCTCTATGACAGGCTGACGGCGTCCCAGAACCTGGACCTCTTCGGCCGCATCGCGCGCATGGCGCCCGCCGAGCGACGGGTCAAGGTCGAGGCCGCCCTGCGGCGGGTCGACCTCTGGGAGCGCCGCGGCGATCACGTCTCGGGTTTCAGCAAGGGGATGCGCCAGAAGCTCGGCATCGCCCGGGCCCTGCTGTCGGACCCGCGGCTCCTGATCCTGGACGAGCCGACCTCGGGCCTGGACCCCGTCAACATCAAGATGCTGCGGGACCTGCTGACCTCCCTGGCCCAGGAGGGCGGGCGCACCATCTTCATGTGCACCCACCAGCTGGATGAGGCGCAGCGCCTCTGCTCGCAGGTGGGGATCATCCGGGGCGGGCGGCTGGTGGCCGTGGGCGCCCCCGACACCCTTGAGGGGGGCGGGGGCGCCCCGGTCGTGCGGGTACAGTGCAGCCGTCCCGCCGCGGCGACGGCGGCGGCGCTGCCGGCGGGCGCCACGCTCGACGGGCCGGACGCGGAGGGTTGGATGCGCGTGACACTCGCTCAGGCATCCGACGTCGAGGAGCTCGTGAAGGCACTCGTCGCGGTGGATGCCGGGGTCCTGGCCGTGGTTCCCCAGCGCCGCTCCCTGGAGGACGTCTACCTGTCGGTGGTGGAGGGCGCATGAACGACCTGGTGACGATGCTCTGGAAGGAGGCGGCCGAGTTTGTTGCCGGCGCCCGTGCGCTGCGCTTCTCGGCCATCATCGTCGTCTTCCTCGGCGTCATGCCCGCCCTGACGGGTGTGCGCAGCCCAACCGCCGCGGCCCTGGAGACCGTCGGCTACGTGCTCATCACGTCGGTGTTCGTCACGGCGCAGTCTGCGCCCGAGATGGTGATCCGCGAGCGCTCCAGCCACAGCCTGGAGACGCTGCTCGCCACCCGCCTGCCCGACCGCGCGATCTTCGCCGGGAAGGTGCTGAGCGGCGCCGCCGTCGGCTACCTCATGGCCATGGCGACACTCACCATTCAGCTGGTCGCGTGGGCGCTCACGACGCACGGCTGGAACTGGCTCGGCCTCTCCGACGCCGCCGGCCGCTGGGTTGTCCTGGGCGGCCCGGCCGTGCTCGCCACCTACCTGGCCACGGTGGGCACGTTCGTGGCGATGCGCGTCGGCGACCAGCGCTCCGCCTACCTCGTCACCATCCTCAGCCTCGTGGTTCTGGCCCTGCCGCCGCTGATGCACCTGGTGACGATCACGACCACCGCCGCCGGACTGCGGGACGCGGTGCTCGAGCTCGCGCTCCTTGACGCCGTGCTGATCGCGATCGGCGCGCGCCTCTTCCGCCGCGAGCGGCTGATCCTGTACCTGCAGGAGTGATGGCATGCTGAAAGGACGCCTGGTGCGCCTGGCGGCGGTCGCCGAGGCCGACCTGCCGGCGATGGCGGCCTGGCACGCCGACGGGGACTTCCTGCGCCAGCTGGACGCCGCCCCGGCCTATCCGCGCCCGGAGGCGTATCTGCGCGAGCGATTCCTGGCGCCGCCTGGGCGCGATGCCTACTTCTTCGCCCTCCGCGCGCTGGAGGATGATCGTCTGGTGGGATACGCCGGGCTCGTGGGCATCCTGTGGAACCAGGGCGCGGCCTGGCTGGAGATGGCCGTGGCACCGGGCGAGCAGGGCCGCGGCCTGGGTCAGGACGGGCTCCGGGCCGTGCTGGCCTTCGCCTTCGCCGAGCTGAACCTGCGCCGTGTGCAGCTCACGGTCTTCGCGGACAACGCCCGCGCCATCGCCCTCTATGAGAAGACGGGCTTCAAGCGCGAGGGCGCCCAGCGCGAGTTCCTGCTGCGCGACGGCCAGACCCAGGACATGCTGCTCTACGGCATGCTGCGGCGGGAGTGGCCGGGGGCGTAGGTGGCGCACCTCCCGCGCCGCCGCGCGTATCCGGGTTACGCTGATACTCGGAGGGGCTGCCGCTGGCTGATGAACCCGACCCGCGCGTCAAGCTGGCCCAGCAGCGCACGTTCCTCGCCTGGATCCGCACGGCGATCTCTCTGCTCGCGCTCGGGCTGGTGCTGGCCAAGTTCAGCCTGTTCCTCCAGCACCTGGACCCGCGCCTGCCCGTCCACGCCACGAACGGGCTCAGCCTCGCGCTCGTCATTGCCGCGGGCGTCCTCGACGTCCTGATCGGCGTCGCGTTTCTGCCAAGCAGCGGCCACCGGCCCCTCGCGCTGCTGTTGCTGGTGATCGTTGGCGCGGCCGCCGCGTACGCGGCCATTTACGTCGTCCCGCGCTGACGCAGGCCGGATCGACCGCGAGCGCGCATGGCGCGAGCGGCACAAAATCGCCATCGTCGCCGGCAGGGTGCCGAGGGAGACTAGCCGGCGGTGGTGAGGAGCGTGTCGCTTGGCAGCATCCTGACGTACGTCCAGTTCTTTTTTGCCGTGGTGATCGGCCTGTACTTCTGGAACCTGCTGAAGAGTCAGCAGGGCAACCGTACTGCCGTGCACAGGGAGAGTAAGAAGGAGATCGAGCGGCTGCAGCGGCTGCGCGAGATCGCGCTGTCCGAGCCGCTGGCGGAGAAGACGCGGCCCACGCGATTTGAGGACATCGTGGGCCAGACCGAGGGGCTGCGGGCGCTGCGGGCGGCGCTCTGCGGGCCCAATCCGCAGCACGTCATCATCTACGGGCCGCCGGGCGTGGGCAAGACGGCGGCGGCGCGCCTGGTGCTCGAGGAGGCCAAGGCCAACCCGCTCTCGCCGTTTCTGGCGGAGGCCAAGTTCGTGGAGCTGGACGCCACGACCGCGCGCTTCGACGAGCGGGGGATCGCCGACCCGCTGATCGGCTCCGTGCACGACCCGATCTACCAGGGGGCGGGGCCGCTTGGCATGGCCGGTATCCCGCAGCCGAAGGCCGGCGCGGTGACCAAGGCGCACGGCGGCGTGCTCTTCATCGACGAGATCGGCGAGCTGCATCCGGTGCAGATGAACAAGCTGCTGAAGGTGCTGGAGGACCGGCGGGTGGTCCTGGAGAGCGCCTACTACAGCGCGGAGGATCCCCAGATCCCCACCCACATCAAGGACATCTTCGACAACGGCCTGCCGGCGGATTTCCGCCTGGTCGGCGCGACGACGCGGACGCCGGACGACATTCCGCCCGCCATCCGCTCGCGCTGCGTGGAGATCTTCTTCCGCCCGCTGCTGCCGGATGAGGTGGCGGTCATCGCCCGCGGGGCGGCGGCCAAGATCGGCTTCGGCATCCAGGACGGGGCGGTCGGCGTCATCGAGCGCTACGCCACCAACGGGCGCGAGGCCGTCAACATCGTGCAGATCACGGCGGGCATCGCCCAGGGCGAGGGGCGGGGCGAGGTCGCCACGGAGGACGCGGAATGGGTCGTCACCAGCGGGCAGTACGCGCCGCGGCCGGAGCGCAAGATCCCGGCGCGGTCGCAGGTCGGGCTGGTCAACGGGCTCGCGGTGCTGGGGCCGTCGCTCGGGGTGCTGCTGGAGGTGGAGGCGGCGGCGGTGCCGGCGGCGGCGCCGGGGCGCGGGCAGGTGGTCGTCACGGGGGTCATCGACGAGGAGGAGATGGGCGGGCGCGGGCGGACCATGCGGCGCAAGTCGATGGCCAAGGGCTCGCTCGACAACGTCCTGACGGTGCTGCGGCGGCATCTGGACGTCAATCCGCGGGACTATGACATCCACGTCAACTTCCCGGGCGGGATTCCGATCGACGGACCGTCGGCCGGGGTCACCATGGCGGTGGCCATCTACAGCGCCCTGACCGGTGTCCCGGTGGACCACAAGGCCGCCGTGACGGGCGAGATCTCCATCCGCGGGCTGGTGCGGCCCGTGGGTGGCGTGGCCGCCAAGATCGAGGCGGCGCGGGTCGCGGGGGCCGAGCGGGTGGTCATCCCGGCGGAGAACTGGCAGGAGATCCACGCGGCGATGGCCGGCGTGAAGGTCGTGCCGGCCGCGGACTTCCGCGAGGTGCTCGGACACGTGCTGGTGCCGGAGCGGGAGCGCGGCGGCGCGCGGCCTGGGGACGACTCGTCCGTGGCGGAGCGGCCTGCGGTGCCGGCGGGCCGGCTGGCGCAGGCCGACGGGGCCGACGGGGAGGTGGCGGCGGCGGCGCCTGGGCCCGTGTCGGCGGCATCCGCGTCCGTGGCGGCGCTCGGGCTGGAGGTCGCGCCTGTCACGGCGGCATCCGCGGCCGTGGCGGGGCTCGGGCTGGAGGTCGCGCCTGTCACGGCGGTATCCGCGTCCGTGGCGGGGCTCGGGCTGGAGGTCGCGCCTGTCACGGCGGTATCCGCGTCCGTCGGCGCGGCCACGCCGGTCGAGCCGGCATCGGCGCGGGCCGCGGCGGGACTGGCCGCACTGTCACTGGCGGCACCGGTGCCGGCCGCATCGGCACCCGCCGCCTCGGCACCCGCCGCACCGGCACTGGCCGCACCCCCGCGAGGTGGAGCGCCCGCGCCGGAACCGGCCGTCCCGGGACCGACTGTGCCGGCCGCGCTGGTCCTGGGGTCCGCCGCAGCGGCACTCGCCTTGGCACCCGCATCCGGGGGCGCCCCGGAGCTTGCGGCGGATGCCCCGGCAACGGCCGCGGCGGCCGCACCCGGCTGCCGGATGCCGACGGCGTCCCTGGACGCAGGCGACGATGCGATTGCGGGAATCGGCGGGGGGCGCGAGGCCGGGGCGGCGGGCCGCTGACCCGTTGCCGCCTCGAGAGCGAAATGGACATGCTAAGGCTCACATATGCGGCCCGCGCACAGGGATTGCCGCGCCGGCCGCGGAATCCATCGACCCGGCGAGGAGGGATTCCGAAGTCGTGGCACCGCGAAGGGTAGCGTTCGGTGCGGCGCTGCTCGCCGGCATTGTGGCGGGCATCGTCGCGGCGCTCGGGGTCATCGGCGCCGTCGCGCTTCTGCACAGCCGCGCACCCACCCCGACGATCGCGGGGGCGTCCACGTTCGTGGCTGGCATCGTGGGCGGCATCCTGTACGGGATCTACGGCGCGGGCGGGCGTCGCCCGGCCCTCTGGCTCTGGTTGAGCATGCTCGTGCTGGCCACTGGGTGGAGCCTGCTGGTCTCCAGGGTGCACGCGCCCGTGGGCGGGCCGAACGTCCCGTACGTGGTGGGAATCCTCATGCCGCTGAAGCAGATCGGGGGCCTGCTCGGCCTCGTCAAGCTTGGGCCGCGGGCGTTTCCGCCGGCCCTGGTGCGAGTCTTCATCGTCACGCATTATGTCGCGGCCGTCCTGATCAGCCTGATCGTGCCCGCGGTGGCACCGGCGCGGGCGCAGCGCCGCCGGGCCATGCCCAGTCTCCGCGGCTAGACCTGCGGGGGACGGCCCCTATTACGGCGGCCCGCCCGCCACCCGGGCGGGCCGCACCGCCTTCTGCAGGAATCCAGCCCCTGCCGTCAAATCCCCCGGCCCATGCTGCGCGTGGGTCTGGCCTTCAACCTGCGGCGGGGAACGCCGAGCCCCGACACCCTCCAGGCCGAGTACGACCCGCCGGCGACGGTGGATGCCATTGCGGCCGCGCTTGCCGCGGGGGGCGCGATGGTCGCGCGGCTCGAGGCGGATGACGCATTCGCCGAGCGGCTGCGCGCCGACGCCCCCGACATTGTCTTCAACATCGCCGAGGGCCTGCGCGGGCCGAGCCGCGAGGCGCACGTCCCCGCGATCTGCGAGATGCTGGACATCCCCTGCACGGGCTCGGGCGTGCTCGCCCAGGCGGTCTGCCAGGACAAGCCCTTTGCCCTGACCGTTCTGCGCGCCGCAGGCGTACCGACCGCGCCCTTCTGGGAGGTTGCCGTCGGGGCCGCGCCGCCCGCCGCCGAACTGCCGCTGTTCGTGAAGCCGGCGCGCCAGGGCTCCAGCATGGGCGTCACGGAGGGCTCGCTCTGCCGCACGCGCGCAGCGGTGGCCGAACAGGTGCGGGAGGTCCACGCGCGGTTCGGGGAGCCTGCTCTCGTCGAGGCCTTCCTGCCCGGCCGCGAGTTCACGGTCGGCGTCCTCGACGGCCCGCTCCGCACCCTCCCGATCCGGGAGATCAATTTCAGCGAGGTACCGGCCGACTACCCGCCGGTATACACATACAAGTTCAAGAAGGAGTGGGACGAGGACCGCTTCTTCACATGCCCGCCCGACGCGCCGCCGGCGTTGGTGGCCAGGCTCCAGGCCCTCGCGACGGCTGCCTTCCGCGCCCTGCACTGCGTCGACGTGGCCCGCGTCGATCTTCGCTGCGATGCCGCGGGCAACCCCGCCGTGTTGGAGGTCAACCCCCTGCCCGGCCTCAGCCCCGACTTCTCGGACCTGCCGTGCATGGCGACGGCCGGCGGCCTGTCATTCGAGGACCTCGTGCTGTCCATCCTGGATGCGGCCTGCCGGCGGACGGGCCTGGACTGGCGGCGGCAGGCCTGATGCGCCCGCTTCGTGTTCGCCGCCGGCCTGGCGCGGCCGCCAGGTTCCGCTGCGCGGTGCCCGCGGCCACGGAGGAGTTGGCAAGAGGAAGGCCCACGGATCTGACGAACGCATCCCAGCGTTGCTGGGAGGGTCGTCGGCTGGTGGTGCGCTTGCGGCCGTTCCGGGCCGGAGACGAGGTTCATGTGGCGGCGTGGGGTAAGGACCCGGAGGTCGTGCGCCATTACTTCGGCCGGAGGACGCTGGCCGAAGTCGAGGGGCCCCTCGTCGAGCTCCGCGCGGCGGGCGGCCGGATTGTCCGGGCCTTCGAGTCGGCGGAGGGCGAGCTGCTCGGATGGGTTGAGCTGCGCAACATCGCCTGGCGCAGCGGGGCGGCGGAGCTGCGGATCTGCATCGGTCGACGCGACCGCTGGGGCATGGGCTATGGCACGGCCGCCGTGCGCGCCATCCTCGCCGAAGCCGCCGCGCGGCGCCTCCGCCACGTGCATCTGCGCGTCGCGCTCTGGAACCAGCGAGCCATCGCCTCCTACCGCAAGTGCGGGTTCCGCGCCCAGGCCGTCCTGCGCGCCGGCCGCCGCCGCGCCGAGGGCATGGAGGATCTCATGCTGATGACGGTGGACCTGGCGAGCCAGGCTTTCGTGACGCAGTCGGTCGTGTGAAAGCCCTGCGGGCCATCCTGATCGCCGTCGTCGCGCTGTTCGTGGCCTGCTGCGGGCTGACCCTCTACGTCGGCGAGCGGGTTACCCACCCCGCCCGGGCGCCCATCACGACGACGCCGGCCGCGGACAGCCTCTCCTACAGCAACGTGACCTTTCCAGCCCGGATCGACGCGACGCCGCTCTCCGGGTGGTGGATCCCGGCCGCGGCCGCCCGCGGCACGATCGTGCTCGCCGCCGGCTACGCCGAGAACCGGCTCGCCGCGTCGGTTCCCGGCCTGGCCGTGGCGGCCGCCCTCCACGCAGCGTCCTACAACGTGCTGATGTTCGACTTCCGTGGCTCGGGCCGCTCCGGCGGCAGCCTCGTCACCGTCGGCGGGTTGGAGCAGCGCGACGTCGAGGGCGCCGTCGACTTCGTCCGCCGGCGGTCGAGCCTGCCAGTCGGCGTCCTGGGCTGGTCGATGGGCGCCAGCACCGCCCTGCTGGCGGCCGAGCACGACCCGGAGATCGCCGCCGTCGTGGCCGACAGCCCCTTCTCCGACCTCAGCACGTACCTGCGCGGCTACCTGCCGATCTGGACCCACCTGCCCGCCTTCCCCTTCACGCCCCTGTTCTTCTGGCTGATCCCGCCCATCATCGGGGTGCACCCGCAGCAGGCCGACCCCCTCGCCGCCATGGCGACCCTGGCGAGCCGCCCGGTCCTGCTGATTGCCGGCACGGCCGACACGACCATTCCAGAATCCAACGCGAAGCAGCTGGAGGCGGCCGATCCGCGGGCCCAGCTCTGGGTCGTGCCGGGCGCGGCGCACATCCAGGGCTACCACACGGAGCCGCGGCGCTATATGCAGCACGTGCTGGCGCTCTTTGCCCGCATGGGCTGACGGCCCCGGCACCTGACTCCTCTCGGCCGCTTACCCGTTTCGGCCGGCCAGGGGTATGCTGAAGTCGCATGCGAATCCTGCGCCGCTTGGCGACGGCCGCGCTGGCGCTTGGGCTCCTCGCCGGGGTCTCCGGTCTGGTGGGCGCCGCCGCGGCCGCCTCGCCCATCGGTCCGGCCGTCAGCGCGACGCCCGCCACAGCCGCCACCGCGCCCCACGTCGACGTGCTCACCTTCTCGGGCGCGATCGACCCGGCCAGCGCGGACCTGATGACCTCGGCCCTCACCGCGGCCACCCGCGACGGCGCCGCCGCGTTCGTCCTTCAGCTCAACACGCCGGGCGGCGACCTCACCAGCATGCGCACGATCGCCGAGGCGTTTCTGAACGGCGCGATCCCCACGATCGTGTACGTGGCGCCGAGCGGCGCGCGGGCCGGCTCGGCCGGCACCTTCATCACCTACGCCGCCCAGCTGGCGGGCATGGCGCCCGGCACCGAGATCGGCGCGGCGAGCCCGGTCGGTGCCCAGGGCCAGACCCTGACCGGCACCGAGGCCACCAAGATCACCAACGACGCCATCGCCATGATCACCGCCTGGGCGGAGCGCAACGGCAGAAACGCCACGTTCGCCGGCGACGCCGTGCGCAGCGCCGCCTCGCTTCCGGCTGAGGCCGCGCTTCAGCAGCACGTGGTCAACGCTGTGGCGCCGAACCTGCCCGACCTGTTGCGCCAGGTGGACGGCGCCACCGTCCACCTGCAGAGCGGGGACCGGACCGTGCACCTGGCCGGCGACCGCATCGTCAACCTGCCCGTCCCGTGGTGGACGCAGGCGCTGCTGGGCCTGGCCGACCCCAGCCTGGCGTACTGGCTCTTCACGCTCGGCTTCTGGGCCATCGTCATCGAGTTCTTCCACCCCACCCTGATCGGCGGAGTCGCGGGTGCCATCGCCGCCCTGCTGGGCCTGGTCGGCATGGAGATCCTCAGCGTGTCCGTCGTCGGGGTGGCCCTGCTGGTGGTCGGCCTCGGCCTCCTGGTGGCCGACGTGACGGCGCCCACCCACGGCGTCCTCACGGCCGGCGGGCTCATCGCGTTCGTGCTGGGCTCCATCCTGCTCAACCCGGCGGGCACGGGCCTATCGCCGTGGGCCATCGTCCCCGCCGCGCTCATATGCGCCGTGCTTGGCGCCGCCATCGCCCTGGGCGCCCTGCGCCTGCATAAGCGCCGCCCCCTGGCCATGGGTGCGCACGCCCTGCTCGGCAGGACCGGCGCGGTCACCCAGACGGTGCGCCCGCTCGGAGAGGAGCCGGCCGGCCAGGTGGAGGTCGGCGGCACGTACTGGCGGGCCTATTCCGCGGCTGGCCACGACCTTCAGCCGGGCACGGCGGTGGAGATCGTGGGCGTCGATCCCGACCTCGGCCTGGAAGTGTGGGAGGTGTAGGCATCATGACGGGCCTCGTGGTCACCCTGATCATCGTCATCCTGATCGTGCTCCTGATCCGCGCCTCCGTCCGTGTGGTGCGCGAGTACCAGCGCAATGTGATCTTCCGCTTCGGGCGCTGCATCGGTGCCCGCGGGCCCGGCATCCTGCTGCTGATCCCGATCGTCGACCGGCCCGTGCTGGTGGACCTGCGCGAGGGCTACCTCGACATCCCCAAGCAGACCTGCATCACGCGCGACAACGCGCCGATCTCCATCGACTTCCTGATCTACTCCCGTGTCGAGGACCCCGTCCACTCCGTGATCCGCGTCAACAACTTCGCGGGCGCCGTCACCGGCATGGCCACGACGAACCTGCGTGCGGTCGTGGGCGACCTCGACCTCGACAACGTGCTTGCCCGCCGCGACCAGATCAACCAGACCCTGGCCGGCAAGCTGGATTCCGTCACCGAGGGGTGGGGCGTCAAGGTGACCCGGGTCGAGATCCGCGAGATCACCCCGCCCAAGGACGTCAGCGACGCCATGATCCGCCAGATGTCGGCCGAGCGCACCAGGCGCGCCGTCGTGACCGAGGCCGACGGCGCCAAGCAGGCTGCGATCACGGTCGCCGAGGGCGAGAAGCAGGCCGCCATCCTGAAGGCCGAGGGCCAGCGCCAGGCCCAGGTCCTTGTGGCCGAGGGCTACTCCCTGGGCGTCAAGGCGATCTACGAAGTCGCTCACGGCATCGACGACCGCACGATGGCGCTGCAATACCTGGACGCCCTGCGCAACATCGGCCAGAGCCAGTCCACGAAGTGGATCCTGCCCATGGAGCTGATGAACCTGATCCAGCCCTTCGTGGACAGCGTGCGGAACGGCAAGTCCGGCTGATGGCGGATTGCCACTTCTGCGCCCCGCCCGATGAGGAGCTGGAGTGCGGCGACCCCCACTTCCGCGTGACCCATGCGCCGCTCGACCGCGCCCGGCCGGGGACCCTGATCGTGGCGACGCGCCGCCACGTGCTCGACTTCGGCGACCTGAGCGGCGAGGAGGCCGCCGGCTTCGGCGCCCTCTTGCGGCGCCTGTACCCCGCCGTGCGGGCGGCGACTGGCGCCGAGCGCGTGCACATCGTGGCGACGATGGATTTCGTCCCGCACTTCCACGTGTGGGTGGTGCCGCGGGCGGCGGCCGAGCCGCTGCGCGGCATCCCCTATCTCGTTAGCCCGGCGGCCTGCACGCGGCAGGATGCGACGGCAGCGCTGGAGCGGATCGGGGCACAGCTCGCGTAGCCTCGCTCACCCGCCCGCCGGCAGAGCCGTGGCCCCGGCGGCCCCGAGGGCGCGAGCTGCGCGCACAAGCTCGGCGTTCGCCCCGACGGCACTGCCATGGGGGTCGCACATCGTGTCCTCGAACCCGATCCGGGTCCCCAGCCCGCGTGCCGCCGCATCGGCGAGGGCCGGCCAGGCGAGTCGACCCTCGCCGTGCTGAAGGCGCGGGACCCTCACGCCGCCGCGGTCGAGGATGGCGTGGATCTCGGCCGCCATGGCGAGCGCCGGCTGCGCTGTCTCACCGGCCACCTCGGGGATCAGCTCGACGAGCACCCGCGTGACGGCGTCCGCAACGCCGGATTCGACCAGGGCCGTCGCGTCGGCGGGCGTCCAGATCCCCGCCTCCACCCCGATCCCCGCCTCCAGCAGGACGCGCACCACTGCCAGCGCCCCGTCCTCCCGCAGGTTGACCGACGCGTAGTCGGGGGCGTGCCACGCCCGCAGCCGCTCCAGTCGCCGCCGGACGTCGGGCTCGATCCACGCCGCCGTCGACACGCCCACCGGCACGCCGCATGCCGCCCTGACGTGCGCCACCACCGCGTTGACCACGTCCGCGGCGATGCATTCCCGTCCGTCCGGCCCGCGCGGGTGCAGGTGGATGAGGCCGGCGCCGGCCGCGACACAGTCGGCGGCGTCACGGGCGAGCTCGTCCATCGTGACCGGTACGGACCGGTGCGCCGCCTTCG
>DAHVAF010000276.1 GCA_027314765.1 Clostridia bacterium
GGGCCGCCGGACGCGGCGGTACGGGTGGTGGGGGCGGACGGTCGGCGCCCGGCGCCCGGCGTCAGGCGCTCGGGTAGCGCGCCTCGGCATCCCGGGGCGCGACGGGCCGCCGGACGCGGCGGTACGGGTGGTTGTGGCGGACGGTCGGCGCCCGGCGCCCGGCGTCAGGCGCTCGGGTAGCGCGCCTCGGCATCCAGGGGCGCGACGGGCCGCCGGACGCGGCGGTACGGGTAGGTGCGCAGGTTGCACGAGCTGAGGCCGGGGGTGTCGGCGGTCAGGATCCGCCTGGCCACGGGGTTGAAGCCGGCGCGGAAGTGGTTGCTGGACTTGAGGGCCACGATATCGCAGCGCGTGACGTCGATGCCATGGAGCAGGAAGACCTCGGGATCGAGCACCTGGCTGCGCACGGAGGCCACCAGGACGTCGACTCCCTCGATCTGGAGGCGGGCCATGCGGCCGAGGTCGACCTGGCGGCCGTGCCCCATGGGGCTCTGCTGAATGAAGCGGCCGTCGGTCAGGCACTTGACGTAGGCGGTGGCCGCGATGGGGTCGCCGTGGAGCGGGTATGTCTGGCCGCCGAGCCGCACCTGGATGGACGCGCCGCAGCCCGCGGCGTGCGCCCGGGCCACCGTCGCGGGGTCCCAGACGAACCCGAACGCCGTGCGCTCAGGCCGCGCGGCCAGGATCGCGCGCAGAAAGTGCGTGCCGTCCCCTGGCGCGCCGGCGCCGGGGTTGTCCGACGTGTCGTTGACCACGATCGGCCCGCCGAGCTCGCGCGCGGCCGCCATGGCCAGGCGCACGGCCTCCGGCCCGTCGGGGTCGTGGCGGTCGAACTCCGTGCGGCGCGCCCACACGAACGCGGCCGCCTCGCGCGCCGCCGCCCGCGCCAGCTCCGGGTCGCCGTCGGCCACGGCAAGCACCGATGCCCCGCACTGGGGGATGTCCGTGTGCGCAAAACCGTGAAAGAACGCCACATCCAGGATTCCCGGCCGCTTCTCCAGCTCCCAGCAGAACGCGTTGATGGCCCGCACGGGGTCGAGGTCGCTGGTGGAGGTCGGCGTCAGCAGGGGCAGCGTCTCCAGCGCCATCACGGGGTGCAGCCTGCCGGCCAGGACGCTCGCGATGCAGTCGACCGCCTCCACCCCGCGCTCGTAGGAGTCGGTGTGCGGGTAAAGGTGGACGCCGAAGCAGGCGGTGGCGGGGACCAGCATCTCCGGGGCGAGGTTGCCGTGCAGGTCCAGCGTCGTGACAACCGGCACCCCGGGACCGACGACCTCGCGCACTGCCCTCAGCGTGGCCGTCTCGATGTCGTCGCAGTCCTCGGCGACGCCCGCGCCGTGCAGGTCCAGGGCCACGGCGTCGACCGGCAGGACCGCCCGCAGCGCACCGACCAGCTGGCCGAGCAGGGTGGCGAAGGCCGAGGCGGCGATGGTGCCGGAGGGCGTCGCGGACGCCTGCACGAGCGGCAGCACGGTCGCTCCGTGGCCGTGGGCGGCGTCCAGCATACCGCCGAGGTAGCTGCGCACACCCGTATTGGCGCGCACCAGATCCTCCCCCACCTGGACCCGGAAGTCGCCGAGCGCCGTCGGCAGCGCGAACGTGTTGGTCTCATGCGAGATCCCGCCCATGGCGAGCCGAAAGCTCATCTGACGTCAGGGCCCCTCTCGAGGCCCGTCAATTCGTGAGGGGGGCCGCCCCTCCTCCCTGGCTCGAGAGCAATCGCCGGCGCAGAGCATGGCCAAGGAACCCGGCCGCGGTGGCAAACGCCGGCCCCGTCTTGACCCGTCCGGTGACGGGGTCGACCGACTCGCAGGCCAGTCCACCGTCCATGGCCGGCACCACGGATCCGACCTCCCGCCCGGTCAGCAGGCCGTTGGCCCAGCTCAGCACCCACGGCCAGGGCGCGTGCGGGCAACCCACGTCGCCGAAGGCGCTGCCGGCAATGTGGTCGGGGTTGTGCGGCGAGTGGATCCAGGCCACGGTGTTGCGGTGGACGGCGTCGCCGGGCTGGCAGAAGCCGTAGTACGCCAGCAGCTCCAGGCTCCCCGGCGGCTCGTCGTACAGCACGTGCCCCCCGCGCCCATCCACGGCCCACGCGAACTGTGGGCCGAACGGCCCTGGCACCACGCAGTGGCGCCGAATGGCCGCCGCCAGCCCCGGATCGCCCGTCGCCGCCCACACCAGCGCGTTGTCGTAGGTGACAAACGGCATCTGCGCCGGGTCGTCGGAGGGCAGCAGAAATGTGCGGTAAAGCCCCGTGGCTGGGTCGCGGTACGGCGCAAGCGGCGGGCCTTCCAGCCCGGCCGCGCGCGCCGCCAGCGCCAGCGCCGCCGCCTGGTCCAGCTCGAAGCCGGGATAGAGCACACTGCCGTCCAGGTAGAGGGCGTGCTCGCCCGGGTGGCGCGCATACCGGCGCAGGGCCACCTCCACCCAGAGCCGCGCCCGCTCCCGGTCGATGGCCCGGATGCCGGGCAGGGCCCAGAGGAGGCTGTCGCGGCTCCAGTGCGCCGCCGCCACATAGTAGCGCGGGCTGCGCGAGGTGACCAGGCACCACTCCCCCGTGTCGATGGCCCGGCCCGCCGCGAATCGGTGGCAGAAGAGCAGGTTGCGGAAGGCCAGGTCCGCGAGCTCGCCCTCCCCCAGCCCGCTGGCGGCACGCAGGGCGGCCTCCTCCGCGTCCGCGGCCGCCGCGAGCGCCGTGACGCCGCGCCGTGCCAGGTCGACGGCCATGCAGCCCGCCCCGTCGCCCTCGGGCGCCACGCCGACGAAGAGCGGCCCGCCCGCCTCCCACGACCGCCCGTCCACCCGCAGGTCCGCGCCGCGCAGGGCCAGGGCGGCCACCCCTTCGACCTCCCAGACCAGGCACTGGCTGAAGGGCTGGAAGTAGATGCGCTCCGGCGCCTGCAGCCGCCTCCGGCTGAAGAGGGCCAGCCCCGCCGCGCCGAGCTCGCCCCGCCAGTGCGGCCCATCGCAAGCGAAGCCCTGATAGCCGGGCGGCGCCACGTAGCGGCCCTCTCCGGCGATGAGCGGCGCGCCGCGGAACTCAACCAGGCCCCGCCGCCCCTCGTGCAGCACGTTGACGCTGAGACAGCCCTCCGGGGCGATCTCCGGCAGCGCCACCCACTCGTTCGCGGCGACGGCCACCGCCTGCGCGTCGTCGACCGGCTCGGGCACGGTCAGGATACGGTCCACGGCGAGTCCCCCTCACGGAGTGTGGATGAGGCGCGCAGACACGCCCCCGCAGTTCCCAGCGCGGCCGCGCGACCCTCCCGCCACGATGACCAGCAGCATTCCCGGCCGCCGTGACCCGGGCGGCCGCGCGATGTCCTGCCCAGCGGTGCCCGCCCGGCTGCTTCAATGCGCGCCGTGGCTTCGCGGCGTCCCGGCCCGCTCGCCCGCCGCCAACCCCTCCCGCCACGATGACCACCAGCATTCCCGGCCCGCCGTAGCCCGGGCGGCCCATCCCGCCACGATGCCCACCGCGGCCAGGGCCGCGTCCTAGGCCCGCCGTCCCACGCCGGGTCGCGGCCACACTCCGGCGATCAGCCAGCACAGACCGGATGGCACGGGAGCCAATAGAAACGCCACGAACGACAGCACGAGCACGCCCACGCCGATTCCGGCGACGGCGAAGCGACGGCCAAGCGCCGTCAGCCACACCACAGCGGCCGGGGCCGCCACAGCCGCGACCAGCAGCGCGAAGAAGCCAACGCCAGCCCAGCCCGCCCCCGGACGCCAGTACACGGCGCGGATGACCGTGGCGCCGCCATCCACGCTTGCTGCGCTCGTGCCGACCGGCTGCACGAGCATCAGCGCCACCACCCCCCACCACAGCAGGGCGCCGAGCCAGGCCGCCACGAGCGCTGGCCTAATGGCCATAGATGGCCCCGAGGGCCGCATCGGCCGTCGCGTACCGGAAGTGGAATCCAAGTCCCTCCGCCGCCCGCGGCAGGGCCCGCTGCCCCGCCAGCAGCAGCGCATCCGCCGCCTCGCCGAGGGCCAGGCGCAGCATCGGTGCCGGCGCCGGCAGCCCGGACGGCCGCCCCAGCGCCCGCCCGAGCGCGCGTGCGAACTCCCGGTTCCGCACGGGCGCCGGGCCCACGACGTTGACCGGCCCCGTGGCCCGCCCCGCCTCCAGCAGGCGCACGAGCAGGGCCACGGCGTCATCGCGGTGGATCCAGGGCACCCACTGGCCCCCGCCGCCGAGCGGCCCCCCGACCAGCAGGCGGAAGGGCAGTTCCATGCGGGGCAGGGCGCCGCCGTCCCCCGCCAGCACGAGCCCGAAGCGCGCCAGCACGACCCGGGCGCCGACCGCCTCCGCCCGCCGGGCCTCGGACTCCCACGCGACGCACACCTTGGCCAGGAAGTCGCCGCCCGGCCCGTCGGCCTCCGTCACCGCCTCATCGCCGCGTGGCCCGTAGAAGCCAACCGCCGAGGCGCTGATCAGTGCGCGCGGCCGCGTCGCGTCCGCGCCCATCGCGGCCACGACAGCACGGGTCGCACGAACCCGGCTGGCCAGAATCCGGTCCTTCTGGACCACGCTCCAGCGGTGGGCCGCGATCGACTCCCCGGCCAGGTTGACGACCGCATCGGCACCGGCCACTTCCGACATCCACGGCGGCTCGCCCCCGGCGTGCTCCGGGTCCCACGCCAGCGCCCGCGCGCCCGCCGGGAGATCGGGCGCCATCCCCCGCGTAAGCACCGCCACCTCGTCCCCCCGCCCCAGGAGCGCCGCCACCAGGGGCCGCCCGATGAATCCGGTGCCACAGGTCACAACCACCTTCACCGCGCCGCCCTCCCCTCGGCCCGGCGGCCGGCCGTCAGCCGCAGCACGGCCACCTCGTCCCCCTGCCCCAGGAGCGCCGCCACCAGGGGCCGCCCGATGAGTCCGGTGC
>DAHVAF010000219.1 GCA_027314765.1 Clostridia bacterium
GGCTCCACGCCGTACGGGGCAAAGCCCAGGCTGAGGTAGAGGGCCCGGGCGGGGCCGCTCGTCACCGCCACGCCGAGCGCCAGCTGCTCGAGTCCCGCGAGGGCGCGCACGCGCCCGACAAGCTCCTCGCACAGCCGGCGCCCGAGGCCCCGCCCCCGCCACGCCGGCGCCACGTACATCCCTGTCAGAAACCCCTTGTGCGCCACCTTCTCGCCCCGCTCGCGCGTGAACGAGACGAAGCCCGCCAGCTCGCCGCCCTCGGCGAAGGCGCCCAGCGTGAACGCAGTCTCCACGTGGGCGAAGCGCTCAGCCAGCACCGCCTCCGACTCCGCCTCCGACCGCGAGAAGGCCTCCGGCGACTCGGCCAGCGAGCGGAGCCGCAACACGCGGTACGCGGCCGCATCCGCCGGCCCCAGCGCCCGCACCGTCACAGCGGCGAGCCGGTCGCGGCGATGCTCTTCAGCTGGCTGTAAGGCACGATGATGGCCGGCGGGCCGCAGTAGCTGGCCGTGTACTGGCCGGCCGGGAAGGCCAGGGCGAGCCCCGTGGGCGTCAGCCACCACGCGCCGAACTCGTTGGCGCTGGCCGTCGGGCCCTTGCCGAGGTAGCAGTGGGCGCCGGCCGGGTGGAAGCCGGCCAGGCCGCTGCCCGCCGCCTTCGCCAGCACCGGCAGGTAGGCGGCGCCGGGCTTGAACAGGCCCGCCAGCGTGTACACGCTGCCGTCCTTCAGGCTGAAGGTGAGGCCGGCCGGGTTCTGCTCCGGGTGGGCGGCGCCGCGCACGTACGGCTCCACCTCAAAGCTGTAGGAGACGACCGCCGCGCTGAGCCGCGCCACCTTGTACGTGACGGTCATGCTGCTCTCGGGCAGCGATGCCGGCAGGTTCTTCGCGTTGGCGAGGTCCTGGACCACACGGGCGCCGAAGACGGCGACCTGGTCGGTGGCCCACCCCTCCACGCCCCCGTTGACCTTGCTGGTGATGCTCGAATGGCCGCTCCAGCTCATCTGCGGCAGGTGGAGCGTGCCGGAATAAGGCGGCTGGGTGGAGTGGACCTGCCGGACGGATGCGGCGATGGTGGGCGGCGCGCTCGGCGCCGCCCCACCGCAGCCCGCAAGCAGCAGGGCGGCAAGGCCTAGCCAGGCGGCCCTCCCCCTCACGTGTCTCCCCCCAGCGCGCTGAGGATCGCCGGCAGCCGCAGGCCCGCGTTCGGGTTCGCCGTGCGCAGGGCGTGCAGCACCTTGCCGTCGCGGTCCACCACGACGGTGCCCGACGAGCGGAAGGGGCCGAGCACCTTGGTCAGGCCCAGCGCGTCGAGGCCGGCGCCCGTCGGGTCGCCCAGCACCGGGATCGACACGCCAAGCCGCTGCTTCAGCTGGGCCGCCCGCTCCTCGGTGCCCGGCCCGATGACGAAGACCTCCGCCCCCAGGCGCTTCAGCTGGTCCGCGCGCGCCGCCAACTGGCGGACATGGCCCTGGCATTGGAGTCAGCCGAAGTCGCGCATACCGTAGAGCACGGCAGCGCGCTTTCCGCGCAGGGCCGAGAGGTCGAAGTCGCCGATCTGGAGCGCGGGCGCAGGATCGCCCACCGCGAGTGGCATGAGTGCACAGGTCCCCCCGTCTCAAGATACCAAGACGCCGCGGCGGCGCGGCAGGTTCCCTGGCGGGGGGCCGCGAAGCCGCTGACAGAAGAGGTGGGGGCTGTGGCGGAGTCCATGCTGTTCTGGATGGGCCTGCTGCTCGCCGCCGGCGTCGCGGCGGCACAGCTCTGGATGGCGGCCGGCCGGCACCTCGTCCTGCCGGCGGGCCTGCGGGCGGCCGGGTGGTGGACATGCGCCGTGCTGGGAGCGCTCTACCTCGGCCTCGCCCTGGCGGACGCGCTGCTGCGGCAGCGGGCGGGCGCCCTCTCGATCCGCCCCTACGGGCTCGGCGTGGCCCTGCTGCTGATCTCGCTGACCGCTTACGCCTGCGCCGCCTGGCACCTGATGTGGGTGCTGCGCGAGGACGAGCAGGCGCGGCGGGCGGGCGACCGCGCCCAGCGCGCGGTGCTGGCCGGCCTGCGCGAGGTGGGCGTCGAGGCCGCCGTGCGCGCGACGGGCAGCGTCGACTGGGCCACGACGGCCGAGCGGCTGGAGGCTGGCCTCGTGGCCGGCGTGTTCTCCGGGTCCGAGGCACCGCGGGCGGCGGCGCTGCACGACCACTGCCGCATCCTCGCCGATGCGCCGTCCGTGCTGCCGCTGAAGCTGCGGGCGCCGGACGCGCGCGCCCGCGGCGAGCTGGCCGACCTGCAGCGGATCGCCCGCACCGACCGGCCGGCGCCTCGCCCGCCCCGCAAGCCCGCCAAGCGGCCGTAGTGGTCGACATCGTCTTCGAGACCCATTCGCTCAGCGAGGACAACGAGCGCGGAATCGCCACGGGCTGGCTTCCAGGGCGGCTGTCCGCGGCCGGGCGCCGGCTGGCGGCCGAGCTGGGCGCCCGCCGCCGCGGGTGGGCCGAGGCGGCCTTCACCTCGGACCTGGCACGCGCCGTGGAGACGGCCGAGATCGCGTTCGGCGGCGCCGGCATCCCCATGCACCGCGACGCGCGCCTGCGCGAGTGCGACTACGGCGAGCTCAACGGCTCGGAGGCGGCGGCGCTGCCGCGGTTGGCCCATGTCGAGACGCCGTTTCCGGGCGGCGAGAGCTACCGCGATACGGTCGCACGCATGGCCGAATTTCTGGCGGACCTCCGCACGGGCTGGGACGGGCGCCGCGTGGTCCTCATCGGGCACACGGCCACCCGGTGGGCGCTCGACCACCTTCTCGATGGCGCGGACCTCGCCGCGGCGGTGGCGGCCCCCTTCGCCTGGCGCGAGGGTTGGCGCTACCGCCTGTAACTGGCGAGTGCCCGCCCCCTGCCTGTCGGGCGCAGGGGCAGGCGCATCCCTCTTTGGGCGTGCCGACGCGGCTTCCTCAGCCTGGAGGGCGTGAGCCTCGGCCCGCTGTTACGGCAGCCGCGCCTTTCGACTGGCGCGAGGGCTGGCGCCACCGCTGCGGTTTGTCTGACGACGCGGCCCCCGCGTGCCTGAACGCCGACGCCGCCCGCCACCGCGTGGGCCCCCACCACCTTCCGGGTGGAGCCGGATCCACCCCGGCATCCACCCCCTGGCGGACTCTCCCGCCACGCCCGTGCTGGAGGACGGCCTCACGGAGCGCGGGGGCGAGGTGCTCGCCCTGATCGGGCAGGGACTGTCCGACGCGGAG
>DAHVAF010000282.1 GCA_027314765.1 Clostridia bacterium
GCACCCCGGCCGCGGCCCTCCGC
Source organism: Clostridia bacterium (assembly GCA_027314765.1). Taxonomy (GTDB): domain Bacteria; phylum Bacillota; class Sulfobacillia; order RBS10-35; family JAJYVM01; genus JAJYVM01. Next base: position 24 of record DAHVAF010000282.1, read on the forward strand.
GGGCCGGTCGCCCCGAGGCGTACCCCCCGCACCCCGGCCACGTGCGCCGGCGTCGCCACCGCCCGGAAGCATGCCCCCCGCACCTCGGCCATGGCCGGCCGCGTCGCCACCGCCCGAAGGCATGGCGCCCGCGCCCCGGCCGCGGCCCTCCGCGTGCCGGTCGCCTGGAAGCATACTCCCCGCACCTCGGGCAGGGCCGGCTGCGTCGCCATCGCCCCAAAGCATGCCCCCGGCACCCCGGCCATGGCCCTCCGCGTGCCAGTCGCCTGGAAGCGTACTCCCCGGCGCTCGGCCACGGCCGGCCGCGGCGCCACCGCCCCGAAGCATGACCTCCGCCCCCCGGCCATGGCCCACCGCGTGCCGGTCGCCCGGAGGCGTACCCCATGCAGCGGATCCTCCGCTCCAGGCGCCCCGGCCGTGACTGCCCGGGCGCTCACAGGCGGCCGCTGCCGGCGGCCGCGAGCCCGCTCCGCAGGCGATCCAGGGCACGCTCCATCTCGATGCCGCGGGACCCCTTGACCAGAACTGTGTCCCCGGCGCGCACCTCACCCAGGGCCCAGTCGGCCGCCTCCTCCGGTGAGCCGCAGTCGGGGCCTGGCAGGCCGGCGGCCGGGCGCAGCCACCTGGCCGCGGACGCGCCCACGGTGGCCAGCGCCCGTGCGGGCGATGCGGCGATGACGCGGCCCACCTCTCGGTGGCCGGGCTCCGTCACCTCGCCCAACTCCAGCATGTCGCCGAATAGGATGACGGCGCGGCCTGGCTGCGCGACCTGCGCAAGCACGTCCAGGGCGGCCATGGCGGAGGCCGGGCTCGCGTTATACACGTCGCTGATCAGCGTCACCGGACCGACGTGAAGAATCTCCAGCCGGTCGTGGGGCGGCTCGGCCCGGCCCAGCCCCTCGGCGATGGCCTCCGCCGGGAGCCCGAGGGCGGCGACGGCGCCGGCCGCGGCCATGGCGTTACCCACCTGGTGCCTGCCCGGCAGCCGCAGGCGGACCTCGACGGGCTGCTGGCCGGGCAGGCGCAGGAGAAAGCGTGTCCCCGCCCCCGGGATCACCTCGACATCGCTGGCCTGGATGTCGGCGTCCGGTCCATACCCGTACCACTGCACCCGTGCCGGTGACTTCGCCGCGATGCGACGCTGCCACGGATCGTCCCCGTTCAGGACGGCCACGCCGGCCGCGGGCAGCGCCTCCAGCAGCTCCGCCTTGGCCGCCGCCACCGCCTCCATGCTGCCGAGGACCTCGATGTGGCTTGGCCCGATGAGGGTCATCGCGCCGATCTCCGGACGGCAGATCTCCGCCAGGCGCGCGATCTGCCCCGCACCGCGCATGGCGAGCTCCAGGATGGCGACGTCGTGCTCGGGACCGGCCTCCAGGCAGGCGATGGGCAGGCCGATCTCCGTGTTGTAGTTGCCGGGCGGCTCCAGCACCCGCAGGCGCGAGGACGCCGCGGCCACGGCCAGTGTCCGAGTCGTCGTCTTGCCGACGCTGCCCGTCACCCCGACCACCCGCAGCCGCGGGCGCAGCCGCCCCAGCCACAGGGCCGCGGCCCGGCCGAGAGCCTTCACCGGATCATCGACCAGAAGCAGGGCCCTGCCGGGCGGCAGGTCGGCCGGCCTCTGGGCGGCCAGGGCCGCCGCCGCACCCGCGGCAAAGGCGTCGGCGATGAAGCGGTGGCCGTCCGTGCGCTCGCCGGGCAGGGCACAGAAGAGGTCGCCGTCGCGCACGCGCCGGCTGTCGGTCGCGATCCCGCGCACGGAAAGCCCTGGGTCGCCGGCCGCCACGCGGCCGGAGGTCAACGTCGAGAGCTCGCCCAGCGTCAGGCGCATCGGGCCCCGATCCCTCCCTCGGCGTGGATGGAGCCCTCAGGGACGCGCTTGGTGGCCTTCCTCCTCTGCGGCAGCGCCACCCTCGGAGCGGGCAAGCAGCGCCTGGGCCGCCACCTCGCGGTCATCGAAGTCGATGGTGCGGTCGGCGAAGATCTGATAGGTCTCATGCCCCTTGCCGGCGATGATGATCACGTCGCCCTCACGGGCCTCGCCAATCGCCGTGTGGATCGCGCGGCGCCGGTCGGCGATCATGCGCATGCCGCCCACCGGGGCCTGCTGGATGCCTGCGGCGATGTCGGCCAGGATCGCCTCGGGATCTTCGCTGCGGGGGTTGTCGGATGTGAGGATCACCACGTCGGCCGCCGCGGCGGCGATGGCCCCCATGCGCGGGCGCTTGCCCCGGTCGCGGTCTCCGCCCGCCCCGAACACGGCGATCACCCGTCCGCGGGCGAATTCGCGCGCCGTGCTGAGCACGTTCTGCAGGCTGTCGGGCGTGTGGGCGAAGTCGACGATGACGCTGAAGGGCAGCGGACTCGGGACGACCTGGAAGCGGCCCGGCACGCCGCTCACCCGCTGCAGAGCCGCCGCCGCCGCCGCCGGATCGACGCCGGCCGTCATGCCGACGGCAAACGCGGCCAGGGCGTTGTACACATTGAAGCGCCCGGTGAGGTGGAGCCTGACCGGGTACCGGCCGGCGCCGTGCACGATGGTGAACGAGGCACCGCTGGGATCGATCTCGATGCCCTCCGCGCGCACGTCGGCCCCGGGACGGAGGCCGTACGTGGTCACGGCGGCCGACGTGGCGCGGATCATCAGCGGGCCCGCCGGGTCGTCGGCGTTGATCACCGCGTGCCCCGCCGGATCGCAGAGCCGGAACAGCCGCTCCTTGGCGGCCTGGTAGCTCTGCAGGTCGGAATGCTCGCGGCCGCCGATGTGATCGTGGCTCAGGTTGGTGAAGACGGCTGTCCGAAACATGCAGTCGTCAACGCGGTGGCGCGCCAGGGCCAGGGAGGATGCCTCCATGACGCAGAAGCGATCGCCGGCGGCGACCATGTCGGCGAACGCCGCATGCAGGTCCGGCGCCTCAGGCGTCGTCAGGTGCACGCCCCGGATGACTTGCGGCTGGTTGCCGATGATGGTCTGCACGGTGCCGATGAGGCCGACGGGCGCGAGGCTGCTGAGCACCTCGCGGCACAGGTATGTGGTGGTGGTCTTGCCCTTGGTCCCCGTCACTCCGACGACGTGCAGCGACCGCGCGGGGTGGCCGTAGAAGTTGGCCGCCACCCGCGAGAGCGCGCGCCGGCTGTCCTCGACAAAGACCTCGACAGCCTGCGGCGGCACGGCACCGCGCCGCTCGACCAGGCAGGCGACGGCCCCGGCCGCCACGGCCTCCGGAACGAAGACATGGCCATCGTTCTCAAAGCCGACCCAGGTGGCAAACAGGTCGCCCGGCCGCACACGGCGCGAGTCGTACGCAAGGCCGGCGATGGCGCAGCCTGAATCCCCACGAACCTCAGCGCCGCCGACGCCGGCCAGAAGGTCACGCAGGGTCCGCGATGCGCCCATGCCACCTCGCTCCATCAGGGCTTGCCTCCCCACGTGCCAGGGCAACCTCCGGCCCTCCCGCCGGGAGCGCGGCACGCATCCCGCAGCCGGATGGCCTTCGCCATCATAGCCCGTCTTGGCTGCCCTCCGGCGTCGGCAATGCCGCCGAAATGACGTCATGGGCGCGCCCGCGGCCACCGTAGCGATGCGCGATGCATCGGCGGCCCCCCACCGGGGATCCGGCATCACCGCACCGCCCATTGTTATGCGATCCGCGAGGGCTTCCCTTCCCTCCTTATCGCATGTGCGCAACAAAGGTGCGAAGGCCGGCCCACAGTGCGCGGACGGACCCTGGTCCGGGGTTGACCGCCGCGATGTGGATGACGGCGGCGTGCGCCTTCGGCGCGGGTGCGTTTTGGACGGGCACGGCCCGGACCGTGTCGAAGGTGGATGGCTGGGTCATGCCGAGCTGCGTGGTGGCGATCGCGTCGAGCCGCGCGGGCGCCTGAAGGGTGGCGACCTGCACCTCGAGGCGGTGCTCCGCGTCCTGGGTCGTGGCGAGGACGTGCTTGGCGTGGTCGAGGTTGTATCCGGCCTGCGTGACGGCCGCCGCTGCGGCCGCCGTGCCCAGCAGCAGGGCGCCGCTCAGGACGATGGCCGTCAGCCCCTCGGTGAAGGTGGACCGGCTGAGGCGGGTCGAGGGCCGGCGCGCCGGCTCCGCCTGCGGGCGCCGCTCGACCTGGGGCGCAACCGCGCCGCGCGTGACCGTCATGCCGCCACCGCCTCCCTGGCCAGCGCGCGCAGCCGGGCACTGCGGGCTCGTGGGTTCGCGGCGGTCTCCACCGCGCTTGGGCGTACGGGCTTCTTGGTCAGGACGGCGAAGCCGCGCTGGCCGAGCTCGCGAAATGTCGTTTTCACGATGCGATCCTCCAGGGAGTGGAATGCGATGACGACGATGCGGCCGAGGGGGGCAAGGGCGGCAGACGCCGCGGCGAGGCCCGCCTGAAGGGCGTCCAGCTCACCGTTGACGGCGATGCGCAGGGCCTGGAAGGTGCGGCGCGCGGGGTGGCCGGGCCCGCGGCGGGCGCCGGCTGGCACCGCGGCGCGGATGATGTCCACGAGGTCGCCGGTCGTGGCGATCGGCCGCCGGCGCCGCGCCTGTACGATGAAGTCGGCGATGCGGGCCGCCCAGCGCTCCTCCCCGAGCCGGAGCAGGATGTCGGCGAGCTCCCCCGCCGGCAGTTCGTTGACCAGGTCGGCCGCCGTCCGGCCCCGGCTTGGGTCCATGCGCTTGTCGAGCGGCGCATCGGCGCGGTAGGAGAAGCCGCGCGCCGGGTCGTCCAGCTGGCCGGAGCTGACCCCCACGTCGAAGAGGAAGCCGTCGGGCCGCTCGCCCGCCAGCACGGTGTCCATCTGAGCGAAGTCCGCGTGGACGAGGCGCACGCGCTCGCCAAAGGCCGCGAGACGCTCGCGGGCACCCGCCAACGCGTGCTCGTCTCGGTCAAGGCCGATCAGGCGGCCGCCCGGGGCGGCCGCCAAAATCGATGCCGCGTGGCCGCCGTAGCCCACCGTGGCATCGACGTAGAGGCCGCCCACCCGGGGCTGCAGCCACTGCAGGACCTCGGCGCCCAGCACCGGCACGTGCACGCTCACTCGCCCAACCCCTGCAGCTGCTCGGCGAGGGAGGCGTAGTCGTTCGCGGCCGCCACCGCGTAGCGGTCCCACTCCGTCTCCGCCCAGACCTCCACGCGGCTGCTCACGCCGAGGATGACCGTCTCGCGGGTGATCCGCGCGTAGTCGCGCAGCGCGGGCGGCAGCAGCACCCGGCCCTGACCGTCGGGCCGGCACTCGGCGGCGCCGGCGAAGAAGATGCGCGCGAAGGCGCGTGCGTTGGCCTGGTTGAAGGGCAGCGCGCGGATCCGCGTCTCCAGGGTCTCCCACTCCGGCAGCGGGTAGAGGAAGACGCAGTTCTCGAAGCCGCGCGTGGCGACAAACGGCTGGCCCAGCCCCTCGCGCAGGCGGGCGGGAAGGGTGAGGCGACCCTTCTCGTCCAACGCATGGCGGTATTCGCCCATGAACACGCGGCCGGCTCCCCCACTTTGCCCCACACTGACCCACCGACAGGGAGGATTACGCCACCGCTCCCCCACCTCCTGCCGCCGTGCGGGGCAAAAAATAAGGGCCGGGGCAGCATCCGCCGCGCCCGGCCCACCACCTCGCCCGCCGCGCCTACACCCGGTCTAGCCCGCTGGGAGGAGCCGTGCCTCCGCATCGGAGCCCCGGCTCGTCCCCGCGGCCCCCTCGGCCGCCTCGATCTCGATGTCGATGGCCCTCCCGCAGTGCGGGCAGCGTGCCCGCCCACCCCGAGCCTCGTCCTCGTGGAGCAGGCCCTCCGTGCCGCAGCCGACGCACACGTATCTGGCCGCCTTGCCCTGTGCCGTCAACGCCTCGCCACCTTTCCGGTACGTCGGTCACCGGCTGCCTCCCGCCGCCTCCCTCCGTTGACTTTTTGCCGCCCCGCAGCGCACAATGCTCGTGCTGGGGATGTAGCTCAGTTGGGAGAGCGCCGCGTTCGCATCGCGGAGGCCACGGGTTCAAGTCCCGTCATCTCCACCAAAGCCGCACCTCCGCCGCCCCGGCCAAGCCGCCGGGGCGCGTGCATTTCCGCGCCGATCGCTGCCTCACGTGGTCCTTCCATAGAACGGGCCAGCCGCCCGTGCCGTTGGGGCACCCCACACCCTGCTGGGATCCGGCGGCAGGGTGCGCTCGCGCCACGAGCTGTATCGGCACTGCCAGCGGTGGTCGACCGGAATGGGCACCGCCGCGGCCGACCCGGTGAGCCTCTGCATCGATGTGGCTTGGGCGAATCGTGGTGGTTGCTGAGCCGTGGCGGGGCCTCTGGTGTGAGGGGGGCGATGCGCTTGCCGCGGCTGGCGGCACAGGGTGTGGGACGCTTGTCACCGTCGTTGGCGGCTCGCCAGCCGCTGGCCGGCCCGGAACCCGCCGTGGGCTGGCGCCGTCGCCGCTTGTCTGCCCGCGGCGAGGGCTCTGCGGCAGGCCCGCCTGCCCGATCGGCTCCGGCGACCGCGGCCCGGGCCTGGCCTGGCGGCGCTCCCGGAGCCCTGGCGGGGCTCCCGCCGCCTCCGCTCTCCGGGACGCAGGCCCCGACAAAGGCGGCAGTGCGCGTCTTGGGGGCTCCGGCAGCCACCGGCCGGGCGTCCCGGCTCCGACCGCGCCGCGTCTGACGGAGACCGGGATAACCGCGCCTGACACGGCCATCCATGGCTCCGAGGTGCTCGCGCGCCCCGGTCCCGCCCGGACCCGATCCGCCAGCCGGCGCACCTGCAAGCGATGCTCCCCCCGGTCATCGGCTTCCCGGTTGTGACGGCCCTTTCGCCCCGGTTGGGCTGGTTCCTGCCGCCAACCGGCCCTCCAGTAGTATCATTCACACGGCTCGCATCAGACCGCCGCGACGGGCCGGATGGGCCCTGACCCACCTCCACACGGCGCCTTCCAAGGGCTCGCGGCCTGTCGCCTCGCACCAGACCGCCGCCGTCCGCGCGATTGGCACCGACCGTCCTCCACGTGGCGCCCTACCAGGGCTCGCGCGGCCCGGCGCGGCGCCTCGCATGAGACTGCCACTGCGGGCGCGATGGGCGCCGACCGTTCTCCACATGGCGCCTTACCAGGGCTCGCGCGGCCCGGCGCCTCGCATGAGACTGCCGCTGCGGGCGCGATTGCCACCGACCGTCCTCCACGTGACGCCCTACCAGGGCTCG
>DAHVAF010000285.1 GCA_027314765.1 Clostridia bacterium
GCACCCTAGGCCCATGCGCCCCGCCGTTCTGGTCTGCATTGTCGCCCTGCTGGCGGCCGGGCCCGACGCCGCCTGGGCCGTGCCCGCGGCGCGCGCCGGCGACCTGGTGCCGCTGCCCGCCCCGGCGCCCGCGACGGCGCAGGGTCCCCGGCAGCCCGAGCGGCCCGTTCTGGTCTATACGACCCATACCCGCGAGCGGTACGACGACGGCGCCACGGTGGGCGAGGCCGCCGCCCTGCTGGCCGCGGCGCTCCGGCAGGTGGGCTTTCGCCGGGTGACCCTGTCCCCGGGCGGCGGCGCCGGCCCCCTCGCCTACCTGCAGACGCGTGCCACCGTGGCCCGCTACGCCTGGCAGAATCCGGCCTGGCTGGTGGACGTCCACCGCGACGATGTGGCGCCGGGCGTCTACCGCGGGGCGCAGATCCTGCTGGTCGTCGGCACGCGGAACGTCCTCGCGTGGCGGAGCCTGCCGCGGGCACGGGCGTTGGCGGCCGCGCTTGAGACGGAGGCGCCGGGCCTGCTGCGCGGCATCTACCTGGGCCCCGGCGACTACAACCAGGACCTCAGCCCCGCGGCGGTCCTGGTGGAACTGGGCAACCGCGACAGCACGTGGGCGGAGGTGGCGGCGGCCGTGCCGCGGCTGGCCCGGGCCCTTGCCGCGGCCGCCCCGTAGCGCCACGACAATGGCAGTGTGAGCACCAAAGTGACGCTCCGCGTGCCGGAGGACCTCATGGCACGTCTGCGCGAGAAGAGCCGGGTTGAGGGGCGCTCGCTCAACGACGCCGCCGTCGCGGCCCTGGCCAGCGGATTGGGCGCCGCGCGGGACGACGGCTGGCGGAGCCTCCGCTCCCTGGTCAGCGTGCCGCCCGAGCGGGCGTACGATCCTGCGGAGTTTGCCAAGCTGCGCGCTGCCACGGGCGCGTGCTCACCGGGGTTTATGGAGGCTCTGGACTGGGTGCGCGGCGAGCCGTGAGCCTCACGGTGGTCGACTCCGGCGCCATCCTGCGGCCGTGCTTCGCCGAAGGCGACCTGAGGCTGGCGGAGCAAGCCATGCATGGCGTCGCGGCCGTCTCCGAGCTCGCCGCGGTCGGGCTGCCCTGCGCCATCCATGCCCGCTGCCACCGCGGAGAGCTGGCGGAGGTCCAGGCGGCACGCCTCCTCGCCTTGGCGCAGAGCCTCCTTGGCACAACCGCCCGCATTGCAGGGTCGCGCGCGGTCCCGCGGGAAGCGGCGTCCGTGGCCCAGCAGCACCTGGTGCGCGCGCTGGAGGCCATCCGCCTCGGCAGCACGGCAGGCGGAAGGTAGCCGGCGCCCGGCGATGCGGAGAAGGCTGCACCAAACAGGTCGGGATGCCGAAGGCCCATGGCGAGCGCCAACTCTCCACCGGCCGAGACGCCGAACACGGCGGTGCGCTCGGGGGGCAGGACGAGGCCGAAGCGCGACTCCACCCACCGGCGGACGTCCTCGACGAAGAACCGCTCGTGCGCCGAGAAGCGCCCCGCGTCGAACACCGGTGAGTACTCACGGAGCCGCGCCATCTCATCGGGCAGCCCGTGTGCGCCGACGATCATCGTGGGCGGTAGGTCGGCCGCCTCGAGGAGCCCGCCCCAGCGCGCGATCCTCTCACCGTCCCCAGCGAACACAGCTGCCGCGGGTGGACCCGGCGGGACGTAGACGGTGACCTGCCGGCCACCGTCGTATTCGAACGTCTCGGTGACGAGCTCTCCCGCCATCGTGGGATCGTCCATCGTCGCACCCCGACCCTCGCGTTCGCCAGTCGCCGCGTTCGGGGCAGGCCGGTGACGTGCAGCAGCGGCACCCCGGCTGCCGCCCATTCGACGCGTGGGCGGCGTATGCCGCCCACGCACCAATGCACGCTATTGCGCGGCCTCCGACTCCGCAGATGCGGCAAACTCCGCCTTGGCCGCGGCCAGCCGCGAGGGGTCGGCGGCCAGGTCCACCACCGTCATCGCCATGCACTTCGCGGCCAGGACCAGCGCGCGGTCGCCGGACTCGCCGCGGGCGGCCTCGCGGAACTCGGGGCTGTGGCCGGCCGTGCCGAGCGGGGCCATCGCGACGTAGGGGTGGATGGTTGGGCAGATCAGGCTCACGTTGCCGATGTCCGAGCTGCCCACGCCGCCGTGGGTGGGCGGCTGGCTGGCGCGCTCGCCGAACGACTCGAGGTTTTGCTGGTAAAGGCCCGCCATGGCGTGGTTGTTGCGCCGCTCGCGGTACATGCGGTCGGTCCTGTACTCCATGGTGCAGCCCGTGGCCCTGGCGCCGGCATCCGCGCAGGCGATGACCTTCTCCAGGACCTCCTGCACGTACGTGTGGCTGCGCGCGCGCACGTAGTACACGGCCTCGGTCAGGTGCGGCACCACGTTGGGCGCGTCGCCGGCCTTGGTGAAGATGCCGTGGATGCGGACGTCGTCCTTCACGTGCTGGCGCAGCAGGCCGACCGAGTTGTACATCGTGACGAGGGCGTCGAGGGCGTTGACGCCGCGCTCGGGGGCGCCGGCGGCGTGCGCGCTCCGGCCGTGGAAGCGGACGGTCAGGGTGATGCAGGCCAGGGCGCCGCGCACCATCAGGTGCTCGGTGCCGGGGTGGACCATCATGGCGGCGTCCACGTCGTGGAACACGCCGTTCTCGATGAGGATGATCTTGCCGCCGCCCGTCTCCTCGGCGGGGGAGCCGATGCAGACGATGCGGGCGGGGACGCCGTCCAGGGCCTTGGCGGCGGCGACGGCGGCGCCGAGGGCCGAGGTGCAGATCACGTTGTGGCCGCAGGCGTGGCCGAGGCCGGCCAGGGCGTCGTACTCGGCGAGGATGGCGATGGTGGGGCCGCCGGCGGGACCCGTCCGCAGCTCGGCGCGGAAGGCGGTGGGGAGCTTGCCGACGCCGAGCTCGACGTTGAAACCGTGGTTTTGCAGGTACTCGGCCGCCCAGGCCGAGGCCTGGTGCTCCTCGAAGCCGAGCTCAGGGTTCTCGTGGATGCGGTGGGAGAGGGCGATCAGTTCGTCGCGCTGGGCCTCGACGGTGGCTGCGGCCACCTTCTTGCGCTCGGCCAGCACGGCGTCGCGGGTATCGGGGGCGGGCGTGGACAACGGCGCTGCCTCCTTCGCGGGGGCGGCTTCGACGGGGGCCGGGAGGCGTCCTGCTCTAGGGAGGGCGGGCGGTGCCGGGGCGGCGGCGGCGCTGGGCGTGCAGGGGTGGTGGTGGCTGGCCGCGCCGCACGTGGGGTGGGGGCCTGGGCGATGGCCTGATGTGGCGCGGCTGCCGCCTGTGACAGGGCCGGCCGCCCTCGGCCACGGCGGCCGATCACCACTTCACGAACGGCACCGGCGGCGTCACCGTCGCCGTGGAGTCGCCGCCGGCAGAGAGCAAGAGCCACAACGGCGACGCGAACTCGCTGGAGGTGGACAGACATCACGGTCGCGCGGCCGACGTCGTTCCTCCGCCTCTTCGGCTTCCACACCCTGACCCTGGCCGCCACAGCCGTGGCCACCGCCACGCCGACCAGCCATGACGCCGCCCTGCGCCATCTGTGTCCTCGCCAGCGGCAACGTCGCCAACGCCCTGCTGGACAACGGCAACGCCAGCATCGACGTGAGGCGGGGCGGCGTCACGGGCGACCGCTGGTGGGTCTTCCCGCAAGCGTGAAGGACATCCCGCCCACCGGGCCGAAGGCCAGGGGCGGAGGGATGCGACATGCAGGCACGTGAACGTTTGCAGGCCGTGCTGCGCGGCGATCCCGTCGACCGGCCACCGCTCGCGCTCTGGCACCACTTCCGCAGCTCGCAGACACCGGCGGAGCTCGCTTCGGCCACCGTCGACTTCTTTGGGCGCCTCGACCTCGACATCTTCAAGGTGATGCCCGACCTGCCGTACCCGGAGCCCGAGGGCGGGCTGCCGGACGCGGCAGCCTGGCGCGAGATGCCGCTGCTGTCCGACGACAGCGGCCGCCTGGCCCAGATCGCGGAGACGGTGGCGCTGGTGCGGCAGGCCCGGCCGGAGGCCGCCATCGTGCAGACGGTCTTCTCGCCGCTGTATACGGCCATGCGCCTGGCCGGCGGCCGCGACAGGCTCCTCGGTCACCTCGAGGAGGACCCGCGCGCCGTGCACCAGGGTCTGGCCGTCATCGCCGACAACCTGGCGCGCCTGGGGGCGGCCTGCATCCGGCGCGGCGCCGACGGTATCTACTTCGCCACCGCCGGCCAGGCCGAGGAGCTCTTCGATGAGCGCACCTACGCCAGCCTGGGGCGGACCTACGACCTGCAGGCGCTGGCCGGCTGCTACGCCGGCTGGCTCAACGTGGTTCACATGCACGGCGTCTCCCAGCTGAACTGGCTGTGGGCCGCCGACTATCCGGCCCAGGTCTTTTCCTGGAGCGACCGCCAGACGGGGGTGCGCCTGGCCCAGGTGGCCGCGCGCCTGACCGGCAAGACGGTCATGGGCGGGATCGACGAGTTCGGCGCCATCGTGCGTGGCGACATGGACGCGGTCGCCGCGGAGATGCGGGACGCGGTCGGCCAGATGGGCGGCCGGCACCTGATCCTGGCCAGCGGCTGCTCGGTGCCGGACGAGATCGCGGAGGCGCATCTCGCCGCCACGCGGCGCCTGGTGGACGATCTGGCGGCGCAGCGCACGCAGCGGCGCGCGCTACGCCGCTCGGCCGGCGCACTCCGGCACCGCGCGACGGGTGGGGGCGCGGTTCGGCCGGTGAGGTGCATCCCAGCGCCCCGCGGCGGCTGGTCAAACGGTGGGCGGCGCAGCGCACGCAGCGGCGCGCGCTACGCCGCTCGGCCGGCGCAGTCCGGCACCACGCGACGGCTGGCGAAGCAGTTGGCGGCGCCAGGCAGGCGGCGTCACGCGATTGGACAGGCGCACCCCGGCGCCGCGCAGCGGCTGGTCAATCCGTGGCTCCGCCGTGCTCTCGTGCTCACCAGGCTCGGGCCAGTACGCCGCCCATGCCGCCGCGGCGACATCGCGCGGGCGGCCC
>DAHVAF010000221.1 GCA_027314765.1 Clostridia bacterium
GCGCCCCGCCCGCCGCAGCGTGCGGCGACACGAAGCGCCCCCCGCGCGCGGCCCCACCGCCCCCCGCGTCCACCTCGCGTTCACGGCACCCAACCCACGCCGCCGCAGGGTGCGGCTCCCGCCCGCGGCGCGAAGCGCGCCGCGCCAAACGGGAATGCTGTGCGCGAGGCTTTCCACGTCACCACGAGGGGGAGTTCCGCCGTGGCCACGGTTGTCAAGGTCCTGGAGCTCGTCGGCGAGAGCAAGCGCTCCTGGCAGGACGCTGCCGAGAGTGCCGTGCGCGAGGCGGCGCAGACGGTCGACCACATCACCGGGGTCGAGGTCTACAACATGACGGCCGACGTCGAGGACGGCAGGCTCTGCTCGTACAAGGCCAACGTCAAGGTCGCCTTCGCCGTGGACCCGGCGCGGCGCTGAGAGCCGCCCATGCAGGCGAACGCGGAGGAGCGGCGGCGCTATGCGGCGTTGCGCGCGCGCCACAAGCCGCCGCTGCCCCACCTCACCAACCTGACGCTGGCGTTTGTCGTCGGCGGCAGCTTCTGCGCCGTCGGCCAGATCTTCTACAACTACTTCGCGCGCGAGGGGCTTCCACCCGACGAGGCCGGCGCGTTCACGGCGGTCGCCATCGCCCTGATCGGCGGGGTGCTGACGGGCCTCGGCCTCTACGACGACATCGCGCGCGTCGGCGGCATGGGCGCCTCGCTGCCGATCTCCGGCTTTTCCAACTCGATCGTGGCGCCGGCCATGGAGTATAAGCGCGAGGGCTGGGTGCTGGGGGTCGGCGCGAAGATGTTCACGGTCGCCGGGCCTGTCATCGTTTACGGGCTGCTGACCTCGCTCGTCGTGGCGGGCGTGTACCTGCTGGGGCATGGCCGCCTGCGCCTGCCGGGCTGGCTGCGGCCGTGAGCGGGCGGCAGGCGGTGGCGGGCGGGACGCTGGCCGGCGTGGTGACGCGCGAGCGCGGGCGGGCGGGGGCGGCGCCGGCGGATTCGGTGGCCGGCGCGTTGCCGCGCCGGCCGAGCATGCGGTTCCGGAGGCCCGTGCCGGTGCTTGCGGCGGTCACGGTCGCGGGACCCGTCGAGCAGGCGGGGCCCCTGGGCGGGCGCTTCGACCGCCGCCTGCGCGACCACCTGGGCGGGCAGCGCACCTGGGAGAAGGCGGAGGCTCGCTTTCAGGAGGTGGCCGTCGAGATGGCCGCGGCCGCGGCCGGGCTGCGGCCCGAGGACATCGACGCCGTGCTGGGCGGCGACCTGCAGAGCCAGCTCGGGGCCACCAGCTTCGCGGGGAGGACGATCGACCTCCCGCTGCTCGGCCTCTACGGGGCGTGCGCCAGCTGCGGCGAGGGATTGCTGCTGGGGGCGGCCCTCTGCGACGCCGGGCTCTGCCGGCACGTGGTGGTCGTCGTCAGCAGCCACCACGACGCGGCGGAGCGCCAGTTCCGCTTCCCCACGGAGTTCGGCACGCAGCGGCCGCCCACGGCCCAGTGGACGGCGACGGGGGCGGCGGCGTTTGTGCTGGGGTTCGGCGACGGGGCCGACGGTGCCGCCGCCGAACCCGATCCGGAGGGAGACGGCGACCCTGCCGACCGTCCGCAGCGCGATCGCGACGGGCGTGACGGGCACCGCGAAGGCCGGGGCCGCGGCGGCGGTGGGCGAACCGGCTCCGGCGGCGACCACGTCGACGGTGGCCAGAACGGCACCGCGCCCCGCGACGCGCGTGGCGACTCGGCCGCCGCCTCGCGCCGGCCGTGCATTGTGGCGGCGACCCCCGGCCGCGTGGTCGACATGGGGGTGAAGGACCCCTACGACATGGGCGGGGCCGAGGCGCCGGCGGCGGCCGACACAATCGCGCGCCACCTCCGCAACCGCGGCCTGGCCGCCGACGCCTACGCCGCCATCGCCACGGGCGACCTTGCGCGATACGGCCGCCCCGTCTGCGAGGACCTGCTGCGCGAGGAGGGCTTCGCGGTGAGGCTTTCCGACTGCGGCGAGCGGCTGTACGACCCCACCCGCCAGGACGTGCACGCCGGCGGCAGCGGCGCCGCCTGCTGCGGCCTGGTGCTGGCGGCGGACCTGCTGCCGCGCGTGCGGGCGGGGGAGTGGCGGCGCCTGCTGTTCGTGGCGACGGGCGCGCTCCTCAGCCCGACGAGCTACCAGCAGGGGGAGAGCATCCCCTGCATCGCCCACGCGGTAGAGATCGCGGCACCCGGGGAGGCCGAGCGGCCATGACGTACGTCTGGGCCTTCCTCATCGGCGGCGCCCTCTGCGTCGCGGCGCAGCTGGTCGTCGACCTCACGCCCCTGACCGCCGCCCACACGATGGTCCTCTTCGTGGTCCTCGGCGCCGTGCTGAGCGGCCTCGGCCTCTACGGCGGCCTGCTGAAGCTGGCCGGCGCCGGGGCATCCGTCCCCCTGACGGGCTTCGGCAACGTGCTGGTGCAGGGGTTCATCAAGGACGTGGGCAGCAAGCGCGCCAGCGGCCTCCTGACGGGCGGCCTCTCGGCCGGCGCCACCGGTATGACGGCGGCCATCCTCCTTGGCGCGCTGATGGCCCTGGTCTTCAGCCCGCGCGGCTGAGCGGCGCTTTCTGATGGCCCGGGAATCCGATACAGTAGAGGGAGCCTGGCGGGGGCGGCGACGCTACCCGCGCGCTACAATTGGCGGTGGGAGGAATGGGCATGCTCGAGGCCAACGAATTCGTGTGCGAGCTCTATGCGGCGGCGAGCCGCGCGGGCTACGGCTGGGCCAAGCCGCGCCACGAAGAGGACGAGGGCTGCCACCGATTCACAGCGCAGATCATTCCGCCCGACTGGCAGCGCCAGGAGCGCCCCGAGGTCGAGCTGCACCTGCACGACGCCGGCGACGGCAGCAGCCTGACCTTCGCCGTGCCCCTGTACGTTGAGCCGCACTGGGACGGGTTCGCCATGGCCGCGAAGGCGCAGAACATCCTGGCCGAGCAGGACGAGGACGGGTACGCGGGTGAGGTCTCCGTCCAGTACCACGTGGATCAGGAGGGCGTTCCGCAGCTGGAGGGCGTCTGGGTCGAGGTGTCCTGGGAGCTGGAGGCCTACGTGCGCGGCGAGCGCGGCCTCGACTTCGACTGGGCGTTCGAGAGCCTGACGAGCACCCTGAAGGCCCTGGCCGACCTGGTCCGCCACTCGGTCCACGATTGAGCGTTGAGCCTCTGATCGGCCCCGTCCACGAGCGCATGGCGCGCCTTGACGCGCGGGCGCTGATGGCCTGGGAGCCGGCGACCACCTTCGATGCGCTGCGGGCGGCGGGCGATCCGCCGCCCCTTCTGCTGGCCGGTCCGACCCCAGCGCGCGGGGACGGCCCGATCGCCACTTGGGGGCGGCGCCTGCGCGCCGCCGCCGAATCGCCCGTGGAGCTTGCGGAGCGGGTGTTGCGGGCGATCGAGGCCGGAAACGCCGAAAGCCACGTCTTCATCACCGTGGACCGCGACGGCGCCATGGCCGCGGCCCGCGCCGCCGAGTCCGAGCTGCGCCGCGGCCACGACCGCGGGCCGCTGCACGGCATCCCTGTCGCCATCAAGGACATCGTCGAGACGGCGGGCCTGCGCACGACGGGCGGCAGCCGGCTGCGGGCCGAGCATGTGCCCGCGCGCGATGCGTTCGTGGTCGCGCGGCTGCGGCAGGCCGGCGCCGTCATCGTCGGCAAGGCCAACACCCATGAGTTCGCGGCCGGCGGCACGGGGGAGAACCCCCACTATGGCACGGCCCGCAACCCGTGGGGCACGGACCGCGTCCCCGGCGGCAGCAGCGCCGGCTCGGCCGTGGCCGTGGCCACCGGGCTGGCGGCGGCGGCCCTCGGCACCGACACCGGCGGCTCGATCCGCATCCCGGCCCACTGCTGCGGCATCGTGGGCCTGAAGCCGACGTACGGGCGCGTCAGCCGGGCGGGGGTCTTCCCCCTGGCCTGGTCGCTGGACCACGTGGGCCCCATGACCGCCACCGTCGGCGACGCCGCCGCCCTGCTCGGCGTGATCGCGGGGCCGGACCCCGACGATGCGGCGAGCTCGCCGCTGGCCGTGCCGGACTTCGGCGCCCGCCTTGGCGAGGCCGCCAGCCTGCGGGGCACCCGCATCGGGATCCCTGAGGGGTGGTGTGAGCATGCCGTCCAGCCGGGTGTGAGGGCCATGGTTGAGCGCGCATTGCGCGCGCTCGAATCCCTGGGCGCCAGTCTTGTGGACTGCCGTCTGCCGCCGGCCGGCGACCTCGCGCCCGTCAACCGCGCCATCGCCTTCGCGGAGGGGACCGCCTACCACTGGGCCGACCTCAACGAGCGCGGCGACCTCTACGGGGCGGACGTGCGGGCGCGCAAGGAGGCCGGCCGGCTCGTGACGGGCGTGCAGTACCTCCAGGCGCAGCGGCTTCGCGCGCAGCTCTGCCGCGAGGTCGGCGCCCTGCTGCGCGAGCGGGTGGATTGCATCGCCACGCCGACGCTGCCCATCGTGGCGCCGCGGTTGGGCGAGGGCGGCGACGTCATCCGCTTCACGGCGTTCGTCAACCTGCTGGGGGTGCCCGCCGTGTCGGTGCCCTGCGGGCTGGCGGAGGGGCTGCCGGTCGGCCTGCAGCTCATCGGCCGGGCGTTCCGCGAGGGCGACCTCCTGCGGGTGGCGGCGGCGTACGAGCTGGCGCGGGGGCCGTTTCCGGCGCCAGGTGCCGCCTGACGGCCGACATCACCTCGGCCCGGTTCCCCGCAAAGTAGAGCAGGTGGCCCCGCAGCAGCCAGCCGCGGGGGTTTGACGCGTCAAAGAGCAGCTGAACGGCGTCGGGGTACTCGCGGTAGCCGGCGAACCGCTCCCACGCCTTGCGGTCGGCGGCGAACGGGTTGTGCATGGCCACGCCCTCGGCGTCCAGGCGGTACGTCGTGGGGAAGAGGTAGGGCGCGCCGGGCACCAGCATGAAGGCGGCGGCGAGCAGCAGCCCCCAGGGCCCACCGGCGGCGGCCGCGGCGGCCAGCACGGCGGCGGCCACCGCGCAGAAGACCCCGGTGCGGCGGGGGTGCTGGCGCAGGGGATGCGCATGCCAGGTCAGGCCGTCCGGACGGGACACCCCCTCCGGCAGGGGTACGCGGAGCGGGCGGTCATCATGCCCGCTGCGGGCGCGGGCGCCCGCAAGCCAGGGGCGAGGGCGCCCCAAAGCCCGGGCCGTTACCGGCTGGCGACCACCAGGAGCGGCGACTCGGCGGCGGGCGGCTCCAGACGCCAGAGCGGCGCCACGGGCTCCAGGGCCGTGACCAGCGCCTCGGCCGCGTCGCCGGACGATACTTCGTCGCGCTGTCCGGCCACGCTGACCACCCAGGCTCCGCTCGGCCGCCGGCTGAGCGTGGCGGCGGCGGCAGGGCCCCGGCCGCGCCCCAGGGCCGTCAGCCGGAAGGAGCCGCGCAGCACGGCCAGTTCCTCGTAGGTCCGGCGGTCGCCGAGGGTGAGGTAGCCGGCGCCGAGCCGGTAGAGCAGGTCGGCCGGAACGCGCTGCGGGAAGAGGAAGTCGATCTCATCCCCGTCCGGCCGCGCGCGGAAGGTGCTCCGCGGAGGCAGCAGGCGCTGCGCCAGCCGCTGGCGCTCGGCGCTGGGGTCATCCCACGGCGCGAACGCATCGCGCTCGCGGAGCAGCATCTGCCACGTCCGCCCGAGGTCGGCGACGCCGCCCTCGCCGGCCGGGCGCCAGGGCACCTCGGCGGCGCCGAGCGGGAACATCCGCTCGATCGGCTGGGGCTCCAGGGGCAGCAGGCGCTGCTTCACCGCCACCCGCCCGCTCGGCAGGCGCATCCCGGGAAAGCGGCCGCCCTCGGCCGCCGCGGCGACGGCTGCCGGGCCCACCACGGCCTCCGCGGGCAGGGCATAGGCATCGCCCCTCCGGTTGGCAAACCACGCGATGCCGCTGACGCAGAAGAGCAGGGGCAGATCCACCGCCTCCGATCCCAGGGGGGCTGGTCCCATCGACCCGCTCAGCATCGTAACATGAGCCGTCGGCCCCGTAAGGGGCGCGGCCTTGTGCCACCGGAGGGCCCGATGCTACGATTACCCACGGCCTGGACGGATCCGCGGGTTTCAGGGATCAGAAGCGGAGGAGGAGCCGGCCCATGCTGCCGCCCGGATGCGAGGTCGATGGTCAGGGGCACCTGTTGAGCGCCGGCCACGACCTGACGGCGCTGGCCGCGCGCTTTGGCACCCCCCTCTACGTGTTCAACGAAGAGGAGATCCGCGCCCGCTGCCGCGCCTTCCGCCAGGCGTTCGCCGGCTACGGTCCCGGCGTGCGCGTCGCTTACGCCGGCAAGGCCTTCCTGACGACGGCCATCGCCGCGCTCGTGGCCGAGGAGGGCTGCCACCTCGACGTCGTCTCCGGGGGCGAGCTGCAGACGGGCCTCTTCGGCGGCATGCCCGCCGACCGCATCCGCTTCCACGGCAACAACAAGCAGGCGGCCGAGGTCGAGGCGGCCCTGGCCGCCGGGATCGACCGCATCGTCCTGGACAACTTCCACGAGATCGACCTGGTGGCCGCCATCGCCGCGCGCACGTCCCTGCGCGCCGACGTCCTGCTGCGCGTGGCCCCGGGTGTCGAGGCCCACGCCCACGCGTACATGCAGACGGGGAAGCAGGACAGCAAGTTCGGCTTCGACCTCGCCAGCGGCCAGGCCCTGGCCGCGGCCCGCGCCGTCGCGCGCCACCCGTCCCTCCGCCTCTGCGGACTTCACGCCCACATCGGCTCGCAGCTGCTGGACACGACGGCCTATGCACTGGAGGTCGGCCGGCTCATCGAGCTGTCGGCGGCCATCCGCGCCGCATGCGACGTCGACGTCGAGGAGCTCAACGTCGGCGGCGGTATGGGCATCCGCTACGTGGACGACGACGTGCCCCCGGAGCCCGACGCCGTGGCCGCCACCATCATCGCGGCCGTGGAGGACGGGTGCCGGCGCCACGGCCTGCCGCTGCCGGTGCTGGCCTGCGAGCCCGGCCGCGCCATCGTCGGCCAGGCGGGGATCGCCCTCTACACCGTGGGCGCCAGCAAGCGGGTACCGGGCCTGACGCCGTACGTCAGCGTCGACGGGGGCATGGGCGACAATATCCGCCCCGCGCTCTACGGGGCCGCGTACACTGTGGTTGTGGCCAACCGGATGGGCGAGCCGCAGGCGGAGCGCGTGCACATCGTGGGGCGCTACTGCGAGTCTGGCGACTTTCTGGCCAAGGAGGTGGCCGTGCCCGCGCTGCGCGCCGGCGACCTCGTGGCGTTCCTCGGCGCCGGCGCCTACCAGCTGCCGATGGCCAGCAACTACAACCGCGTGCCCCGCCCCGCCGCCGTCCTGGTGAGCCGCGGCCGGGCCGACCTGATTCTGGCGCGCGAGAGCATTGCCGACCTCCTGCGCCAGGACCGGATTCCGCCGCACCTGGCCGCCGGCGCGCCCCAGGGCCACCTCGACGCCGCGGCCACGGCGGCCTCCGGCACCAGCACCCTGACCGCCGGGTTCGGCAACGGCCGCGCCCGCGAGCCCGAAGACGAGGACGGCGGCGCCGCGACATCGGGGGGCGCCCTCTAATCCCAGCACTCGGGCTCGGACTGTCGTTCCAGACGATCGTCGAATCGATCCCGGGCCTTCTGCTCGCCATCGTGCTGCACGAACTCGCGCACGGGCTGGTGGCGGACGCCCTCGGCGATCCCACCCCGCGCCGCATGGGCCGGCTGACCCTCGACCCCCTGGCCCACATCGACTGGATCGGCATGATCATGCTGGTGATCTTCCGCTTCGGCTGGGCCAAGCCCGTGATGTGCAACCCGCGGAACTTCCGCATCAACCCGCGCCTGGGGATGCTGCTGGTGGCTCTGGCCGGCCCCGCCATGAACGTCCTGGTCGCCTTCGCCGCGATCCTCGTAGAGGCCATGCTGGCGCTGCCCTACGCCGGCGTCGGCTACGCGGTGGTCAGCCTGATCTTCCTCTATAATGTCTTCTTCGCCATCTTCAACATCCTGCCGATCCCGCCGCTGGACGGCAGCAAGGTGCTGGCGCTGCTCGGGCCCGAGGCCGAGCGGCTGATGCACATGATCGAGCCCTTCGGATGGATCATCCTGCTGGTCGCCGTCTACACCGGCTTCATCAGCCCGCTGCTGAACGCCATGGCGAGCGGCCTGGCCCAGTTCCTGCTTGCGGTGGCCTCGCTGCTGGGGGTGGGCGGGTGATCGACCGGCTGCGGCAGCTCGCGGCCGCGCTGGAGGGCGGCGGCGAGGATCCCGCCAAGCTCCAAGTGGCCGCCGCATTCACGGATTTGGACGCGGCGTACGCCGCGTCCGATCTCGACGATCAGAGCCTGGCGCTGACCTTGGCCGCGCGCGCGGTCGAGCTCAAAGCGCGGGCCCTGCTGCCCGGCGCGGTGCCCGCCGAGGAGCCGGGGCCGGAGGACGCGGCGGAGGAGACCCCCGAGGCGCTCGCGCAGCGCCTGGCCGCGTACGACGCCTTCCGCGAGGCGGCGCAGGTGCTCCGCACGTACGAGGAGGCGCGCAGCCAGCGGTTCGGACGGCCGGCCGCCCCGGCGCCGGGGCCCGCCGACCCGCCGCCCGTGCCGTTCGAGACGCTCCTCACCATGTTCGCCGCCATCTGGGAGCGGGCGCGGGCCGACGGCCGCACGGTAGCCCGCCAGGAGCTGACCGTGCTGGCGCGCATGGACGAGCTGCGGGCCGTGCTGCGCGCGGCCGCCGGGCCGGTGGCCTTCGAGGCGCTCTTCGCCGGGGACGCGCGGCGCATGCAGGTGATCGTCACCTTCCTCGCCCTGCTGGAGCTCGTGCGGCTGGGACACGCCGTGCTGCTGCAGGAGGAGCCGTTCGGCCCGCTGGCCGTGGTGGCGGCGGCGGTGGCCGAGTGAGCCAGCGGCTGGCGGCCGGGAGCGGCGGCGGGGCTGGGGTGGTGCACCGGTCGCGCCCTGGGGTGGTGGCGGCGGAGTGAGCCCGCTGACGGCACGGGTCGAGGCGCTCCTGTTCGCGGCCGCCGAGCCGGTCACCCCGGTGGCGCTGGCGCAGGCCGCGGGCGTGTCGGAGGCTGAGGTGGGGCTGGCCCTCTCCGAGCTGACCAGCCACCTCGAGCAGGAGGAGCATGGCTTCGCGCTGGCGGCGGTGGCGGGCGGCTACCAGCTGCTGACGCGCGAGGCCCACGCGGACGCCGTCACGGCCCTGCTGCAGCGGCGGCGGCCACCGCTCACGCGCGCGGCCATGGAGACGCTCGCCGTCATCGTGTTCCGCCAGCCCGTCACGCGGGCGGAGGTCGACGACCTGCGCGGCGTGCGCTCGGAGGGCGCCCTGCTCACGCTGGTGGAGCGCGGCCTCGTGGCCGAGGTCGGGCGCGACCCGGGGCCCGGGCGGCCCATGCGCTACGGCACCACGCGCCGCTTCCTGGAGTATTTCGGGCTGCGGGACCTGACGGACCTGGAGGCCGCGAAGGCGGCGCTGGCCCAGCGCGTCGCCGACTCCGAGGAGCCGGCCTGACGCGCGCCCGCGGCTCGATCTCGCGGTCAACGACGGAATCAGACCGACTCGAGCGCCCGGTGAAGAACGGGATCAGGCGGGCGACCAGCCACCGACCCACAACAGAAACTTTCCCGCGACCCCCCGCCGACCGACTCCCAGCGCCAGCGAATTCCGCGTCGGGCGCCCGCCCCGGGGGGCCCCCGACCGCGGCTCGAGCAGCGCGAGCAGCATGTCGACGAGGCCGACGAACAGCGGCATCAGGCCGGCGATCAGCCACGGGCCCACCCGCGAGCCCCTGTGGTCGTTTGGCTTCCCCATGCGCACCCGCAGCCGGGCCCGGGCATACCCCGACGCGGATGGCAGGGTCCGGGTGGCGGCCGGCCATGTCCCCGCGCCCGCCGGCGAGGGCCTCTTCGCGGCGGACCTCGACGGGTGCAGCGGCCACAGCGGCGGGCCGGTGGTGGACGAGCGCGGAGCGGTGCTCGGCATCATCCACAACGTCGACCCACCCGGCGAGCAGGCGCGCCGCGGCACGGCCTTCCAGGGAGGCATCCTGTGCGTCGTCGGCCCGCAGCCCGGCAGCCCCGCGCTCCGGGCGGCGCTGCGCCCCTGACCCCGACCCGGCACGCCCGCGCTCGCGCCCGCAATTGGGGATGCTGGGCATGTGCGCCACGCGCTGCCCTGGCTGATCCCGGCCGCGCTCCTGCTGGCCCTCCTTGCGGCGGCGGTCCTGTCGCCCGTGGAGGTCCGGCTGCGGGCGAGGGCCCTGAACGACAACCTGGTCCGGCCGCGGATCGACGTCCGCCTGCTCTGGGGCCTGGTCCACTTCCGTCCGCCGGTGCGCCTTCCTCGCCACCCCCTGCGCGACCTCGTGGCAAGGCTGGGGCTGCCCCTCGGCGACGCACAGCGGCACTCGCCGCCGCAGCCGTCTCGATCGCGGCCGCAGGTTCGCGGCGGAGCCGGCACCGCCACGGGGCGGCGGGCGACGGACGGACTGCAGCACGCCGCCTCCGGAACACCCGCCCGCCGCTACCTCTTTGTGGCCGCCCGCGCCGTGTCCGTCCGCCGGCTCCAATTGGGCATCGCCTTCCAGGCCGGAGACCCTGCCCGCACCGCCGTCGCCGCCGGGACAGCCTGGGCGGTGCTCGCCGGCGCCGTGGCCGCCCTGGCCACGTACATCCGCTTCGAGCGGCCGCCAAGCCTTGAGGTCCGGCCGCTCTTTTCCGGCCCGGCCCGCCTCCGCGTCCGCTTCGACTGCATACTGACGGCACGGCTCGGCCACGTTATGGTCGCCGCATTGCGCAGCGTGCTCGGCGGCATCAGCGAAAGGGGCGACGCGGCGTGAACGACCACCCGATCCAGGGCCTGATGCAGACCGCGATGGAGGCCATCAAGGGGATGGTCGACGTCGGGACGGTCATCGGCGATGCCGTCGAGACGAAGAACGGCACCCTGGTCATCCCCGTCTCATCCGTCTCCTTCGGCTTCGCCGCCGGCGGCACGGAGTTCGGCCGCACCGAGGCCAAGCGCGAGGAGGCCGTGGCCCACCCGTTCGGCGGCGGCAGCGGCGCCGGCGTCAGCGTGCGGCCCGTCGGCTTTCTGGTCGTCCACCAGGACCAGGTCCGCATGCTGCCCGTGGACGAGAACGCTGCCCTGGAGCGCATGGTTGACCTGGCGCCCGAGATCCTCGAGCGCATCCGGGCGATGTGGAGCGACCGCAGGTCGGCCCGCAACAACGGCACGGCCGGCCAGCCCGACATTGCGGAAAGCATCGACCGCCCGCGGGTCGTCACCCCGTAGACGGCCGCGGGCGGAAGCCGCCCGTCGCCTGCTCTTCCCAGGACCCGGCACCGCGCGGTCCTCGGCCGACCCTGGCCGCCGCAGGGCGCAGAGACCTGCCAGACGCGCCACGATCCGCATGGACGCGCAGAATTTGGCGCTCATCCACCGCCCGCGCGGGGAGACACTCTTATTATGCGAAGTCTGTGGAAGGGCGCGGTCACGTTCGGCCTCGTGCATGTGCCCGTGCGGCTCTATGCCGCCACCGAGGACCACGACGTGCATTTCCGCCAGCTGCACGGCGCCTGCCACACGCCCATCCAGTACCGCCGCTACTGCCCGCACTGCGAGGCGGAGGTCGAGCGCGAGGACATTGCGCGCGCCGTGGAGGTCGCGCCGGACGAGTACGTCGAGGTGAGCTCCGCCGACCTGGACGACCTGCCCCTGCCGACCCTTCACGCCATCGAGATTTTGGAGTTTGTGCCCCTGCAGGACGTCGACCCCGTCTACTTCGAGCGCGGCTACTACGTGGGCCCGGGCGACGGCGGGGCGCGGGCCTTCGCCCTGCTGCGCGCGGTCCTGGCCGAGGCGGGCCGCGCGGCCCTGACCAAGGTCGCCCTCCGCGCCAAGGAGAGCCTGGCCCTGCTGCGCGTCGCCGGGCCGGCCCTGGCGCTGGAGACGATGTACTACCCCGACGAGGTGCGTCCCGTGGCCGACGTCGAGGGCCTGCCGCCGCCCATGGCGGTCGATGCCCGCGAGATGGCCATGGCCCAGGAGCTGGTGGACCGCCTGAGCGGCCCGTTTGTGCCGCAGCGCTACCACGACAACTACCGCCTGGCCCTGCGCGACGTGCTGGACCGCAGGGCCGCGGGGCGGGCCGTCGTGCGTCCCGCCGCGGCGCCGGAGGCCCAGGGCTTCGAGGACCTTCTGGCGGCGCTGCAGGCATCCGTGCGCGCGGCGGAGGCCCGGTCGGCGGCGGCGGGGGTGGAGTCGGGCGCCCCCAACCCCGACCCGGCCGTGCGGCCCGCCCGTGGACAGAGCCGGCGGCGCGCCGCCCGACAGCCACGGCCCGCTCCCCGTGGAGCCAGTTGGGCACCCGGAGACCCGACCCGGAGCCCCGTCCGCCCCGACGCGGCGTGGCCGCCGATGACGGGCGGTGGACGCGACGCCGGCGGCCTGAGCGCCCCGCCGCGGCCGCGAGCGGCCCTCTCCAACCCGGACAAGCCCCTCTGGCCGGAGGCGGAGCCGGACGGCGCCGGCCCCGGCCTCACCAAGCGCGACTTCGCCGCCTACCTGGTGGCGGTGGCTCCGGCGCTCCTGCCGCATCTGCGCGACCGCCCGCTGGTGCTCACGCGCTACCCGCACGGCGCCGCCGGGCCGTGGTTTTACCAGAAGAACCTGCCCGAAGGCGCCCCGGCCTGGATTCAGACGTACACCTTCCGTGGCCGCGGCGGCCGCGCCATCCGCTACGTGCTCTGCCATGACGAGCGCCCCCTGCTCTGGCTCGCCGGCCAGGCCGCCATCGAGTTTCACCCCTGGCTGTCGACGACGGCAGCCCCGGAGCTGCCGGACCGCCTGGTGGTCGACCTCGACCCCATGGCGCCCGCCACGTTCACGGACGCCCGCCCCCTGGCCGCCGCGGTCCGCGAGATCCTGGACCGGGCCGGCCTGCGCGGATACCCGAAGACCTCGGGCGCCACCGGCATTCACATCTTCGTGCCCATCGCCCCGCGGTACAGCTACCGCGCCGTTCAGAGCCTGGTGCGCGCCATCGGCGCCGCCCTGCTGCGCGCCTGGCCCGAACGCGTGACGCTCGAGCGCGCCGTGAGCCGCCGGGCGGGCCGCGTCTACGTGGACTACCTGCAAAACGCCCAGGGCAAGACGCTGGTCGCCCCGTACGCCCCGCGGCCGCTGCCCGGTGCGCCCGTATCGACGCCGTTCGCCTGGGGCGAGCTCGCCACGGCCCGGCCCGGGGCCTGGACGCTGCGATCCGTGCCGGCGCGCGTTCGCGCGCGCGGCGACCCCTTTTCCGGTGTCCTGGATGGTGGCCAAGATCTGGAGCCCCTGGCGGAGCTCCTGGGGGTGGAGCGGTCGTGGCGCTGAGCTGCCTGCAGGAGCTCCGGCCCATCTGGCAGGCGCGAGGGGTCGATTACCTGCCCTACCAGGTGCGCGCGGCGGAGCGCATCGTCGACGAGATGGGCGGCCATGGCATCCTGGCCGATGAGGTCGGCCTCGGCAAGACGATCGAGGCGGGCCTCGTCATCCGCGAGCTCATGAAGCGGGAGCGCAGCCAGCGCGTGCTGGTCCTCTGCCCCTCGGGGCTGATCTACCAGTGGCAGCGCGAGCTGATCGACAAGTTCGACCTGCGGTTCGCGGCCTCGCCGCATCCGCTGGCCATGGGCAACCTCCCGCTGATCATCACCTCCCTCGACCAGGCCAAGCGCGACCCGGCCAAGGGCGAGCTGATGAAGCAGGCCTGGGACCTGGTGGTGGTGGACGAGGCGCACAAGCTGAAGAACCGCACCACCCAGAACCACCGTCTGGTGGCGGGCCTGCGCCGGCGGCACCTGCTGCTGCTCTCGGCGACCCCGATGCAGAATGACCTGACGGAGCTCTATGGCCTGGTCAGCCTGGTCGACCCGCAGCTCTTCGGGAGCTTTCACGCCTTCTGGCGCCAGTTTCTCCTGGACCGCCGCACCCCGAAGGACCCCGCGGCCCTGCGCGCCGTCCTGGCCAGCGTGATGATCCGCCACCGCCGCCAGGATCTGCAGATGGCATTCCCGCAGCGGCAGGTGGCGCTCCTGCCCGTCGCCCTGCGCGGGCAGGAGCGCGAGCTCTACGAGGCCGTGACCGAGGCCGTGCGGCAGGAGTATCACCGCCGCGTGGCCGGGGAGGCCACCGTGCTGCCGCTGATCATGATGCAGCGCGAGGTGTGCTCGTCGGCGGCCGCCCTGCGCCAGACCATCGACAACGTGGGCACCAGCTGGCTCGGCGGCGAGCTCGGCGCGCTGCGGTCCCTCTGCGACGCCGTCACGGAGCAGGGCAAGGCCGTGATGCTGGAGGGGCTGCTGGAGCAAGTCCACGACCACGTGCTTGTGTATACGGAGTACCGCGCCACGCAGGACTACCTGCGCCGGCGCCTGCTGCGCCACGGCGTGCCGGTCGTGCTGTACACGGGCGACCAGAGCGCGTACGACCGCGACCGGGCCTGCCGCCGATTCGCGCAGACGCCCGGCGCCGTCATGGTCAGCACCGAGGCCGGCGGGCAGGGGTTGAACTTTCAATTCTGCCACCATCTGGTGAACTACGACCTGCCCTGGAACCCCATGCGCGTGGAGCAGCGCATCGGCCGCATCCACCGCCTGGGGCAGCAGAGCGACGTGTTCATCTATAACCTCTACGCCCAGGGGACGGTTGAGGAGCACATCCTGCGCCTGCTGGACGAGAAGATCCATCTCTTCCGCGAGGTCGTGGGCGAGCTGGACGTGATCCTGCGCCGCCTGGAGAAGGGCGGCCGCCGCAGCCTGGAGGCCCGGATCGCGGAGATCGTCTTCACGGCGCGCGACCCGGAGGAGGTGGCCTGGCGCTTCGACACCCTCGGCCGCCAGATCGCCCTCACCATGCGCCGGGCGCGCGAGGGGGAGCGTCAGATCGCCCTGGACCCCGCCGTGGCGAGCGCGGCAAGCGCGCCGCCGGTAGGGAACACGTAGCGCAAGCGCGAATGATCTGCCCCCATGCCGGCCACCACGCTCGGCGAGGCCCTGAACCGCCACAACGTCCGGTACAACACGGCGAACCAGGTCCTGCAGACCATCGGCCTGAACATGGTCAGCCCGTTTCTGGGCATCCTGGCGCTGCAGTCGGGCGCAAGCCCGCTGCAGGTCGGCCTGCTGTCGTCCCTGCCCGCCGTGGCGGCAATGCTCGCCACCCTGCCGGCCACCGGCCTGCTGCGCCGCATCCGCCCCATGCGCGCGGCGACCTGGCTCTTCCTCTCCACCCGCGCCTTCTACCTCGTCCTGGCCTCCATCCCCCTCTGGGCGGGTCCCGCGGCCCCGATTGCCATCGCGGTGGCGGTCGGCCTGATGAACCTCCCCGGCTCGGCAGCCCTCTTGGCCTGGCAGGCCTTCATTGCGCGCGTCTTCCCCTTCGGTCGCCGTGGCGCCGCCTTCGCGGTCAGCAATCGCTGGATGGCCGTCGCCGTGACGTTCACGACCGTTGTGGCCGGCTGGGCGATCGACCGTCTGGGTACGCCGCGCGGCTACGAGATCGTGTTTGCTGCGGCCTTCGCCGTCGGCCTCGCGGAGGTCTGGGCCCTGCGCCGCCTGATCCCGCCGCGGCGCGTCACCGAGCGGCCGCCCACGGTGCCGGTGCGCGACGTGCTGGCGAGCCGGCCCTACCTGCGCTACTGCACGCTCAGCATCGCCTGGTACCTGGCCTGGCAGACACCATGGCCGCTCTTCACCGAATTCCAGGTGAGCGTGCTCGGCGCCAACGCCCTGTGGCTCGGTGTCCTCAGCCTCACCAGCAACGTGGCCAACTTCCTTGCCTACACGTATTGGGCGCGCCGGTCGGCCATCTTCGGCAACGTCCCGACCCTGGGGATCGCCTGCGTGGGCATGGCCCTGGCACCCCTGGCGATGATGCTGAGCCAGCACCTCTGGGAGCTGGCGCTCTACAACCTGATCACCAACATCCCGAACGCCGGCGTCGTGCTGCTGCTCTTCAACGGCCTGCTCGAGACGGCCCCCGAGGAGGGCCGCACGACGGCCCTGGCCCTCTACAGCACCCTCACCAGCGCCGCGGCGGCCGTGGCGCCCCTGATCGGCGTGGCCCTGCTGCAGACCTTCGGCTACACGCTCTCCTTCGGTTTCGACGCCCTGTGCCGCGTGGCCGTCGGCTACGCCTTCATCCGCCTCAGCCGCCCGGTTGTGCACCCCCGCAGCGCCACGGCATAGCGCTGCCTTCCACACTCAATCCCCGGCGCGCGCTGCTCGATGCATGAGGCGGGGGGACTGCTGCCCTGCGTCCGGTGCCGGTCGCCCAGGCACTCGGCCATCAACTCGCGCGCGCGGTGCGTGACCACCGCGGGCGTGTGCTGCTGGCCGAGGGGGTGGTGCTGACCGAGCGGATGCTGCACGCCCTCCGGATGCGCGGGTACCGGTCCATCTATGTCGTCAACCCCCTGGCCCCGGACGTGATGGTCGACGACGCCATCCAGGAGCAGACGCGCATGCACGCCGAGCGCACGGTGCGCGAGGCCCTGCGCCGCACGAGCGAGGGCACTCCGGTCGACAGCCGGGCCGTGACCTCGGCCGTGGACGCGATCATCAACGACCTGCACGGCAACCCTGACGTCGTCTTCAGCCTGGCCACGCTGCGCAGCGTCGACGACCACACCTTCGTGCACTGCGTCAACGTGTGCGTGTACTGCCTGATCCTGGCCCGCGGGCTCGGCCTGGACCGGGGCGATCTCCGCCGGCTGGGGGCCGGGGCCATCCTGCACGACATCGGCAAGGTCCGCTACCGCGACCTGGTGGACCGGCACGGGCCCCTGACCCCGGAGGAGTTCGAGCTGGTCAAGCGCCACACCACCGACGGCTACGAGATGCTGCGGCGCCAGCCCGGCATCGACCTGCTCTCAGCGCACGTGGCCCTTCAGCACCACGAGCGCCTGGACGGCAGCGGCTATCCGCGCGGGCTGATGGGCGACGGGATCATCCAGTTCGCCCGCCTGGCGTCGATCGCCGACGTGTATGACGCCATGACGGCGGACCGGCCCTACCGCGCCGCATCCCCGCCCCACGAGGCGATGGCGGCGATCCACGGCATGGCTGGGCAGCAGCTGGACGAGGCCATGGTCCGCCACTTCACGCGCCGCATGGCGGTCTATCCCTCCGGGACGATCGTGCGCGTGACGGATGGGCGCATCGCCATCGTCACCGGCCAGACCGAGGCCGGTCCCGGGTGGCCGCGGGTGCGCGTGGTGGCGGATGAGAAGCTGCGCCTGGTGAAACCCTACGAGGTGAGCACCGCCTCGGGCTGCCAGGTTGCGGCGGTTCTGGCGGACCTGCCCCGGGCCGTGCGCAGCCAGATGGCCAGGAGCGCGGTCTAGCCCCGCCCCGCGCCGGCCGGCGGGCAGGAGTCGGCCCGCCGCAGCGGGAATCCGGAGCGGCAGGGCCCGACGCGCAAGGGGGCAGGGCCGTGGGTTCCCGCCGGCGCCTGATCTGGGGATTCATCATTGTGATGTTCGTGCTCTTCACGCTGGTCAGCCGGCTGGCGAGCACGTACATCAGCTTCCAGTGGTTCCTGAGCCTCGGCTTTCTGAACGTCTTCTGGCGAATCGTGACGGCTCGCCTGTGGGTCGGCATGGCGGGTGGCCTGTTCTTCGGCCTCTTCCTCTTCATCAACCTCGCGATCACCCGTCCGAGCTTCGCGCACCTGCCGCCCGACACGGTGCCCAGCCCCTACGACCGCTGGCTGCGGCCGCGCCGCCTCCTCGGCGTGATGGGCGTCCTGGCCGGCGTGGTGGGCGTGCTGGCCGGCTGGTCGCTCTCCGGGCAGTGGCCGACGGTCCTTCGCTACCTGGACCAGGTGCCCTTCAGGGTGACGGACCCGCTCTTTCACAAGAACGTGGCGTTCTACGTGTTCAGCATGCCGCTCTACTCGCTGGCCTACCAAACCGTGGGCTTCGCGTTCGTGCTGACGATGCTGGCGGTGCTCGGCGCCTACTTTCTCACCGGGTTTCTCAACTACTACAACGGCCGCCTCCACATCCACCCGCTCGCCCGCACGCACATGGCCGTCCTGCTGGGCCTGTACCTGCTGCTGAAGGGCACGGGCTACATCCTGGACGCCTTCAATCTGGTCTACAGCCAGCGCGGCGTCGTGTTCGGCGCCGGGTACGCGGATGTCCACGCGGCGCTGCCGGCGCTCCGCATCCTGACGGGCGTGGCCGTCATCCTGGCCGTGATCGCCTTCGCCAACATCTTCGCCAACCTGGTGCGGCCCCTGATCGGCGGCGTGCTCGCCCTCATCGCCATCTCGCTGCTCGTCGGGACGATCTACCCCTCGCTCGTGGAGGAGTTCGTCGTCAAGCCGACCGAGCTGCAGCGCGAGCAGCCCTACATCGCCGACAACATCGCCCTGACCCGGGACGCCTACGACCTCGGCAAGGTGCAGGCGAACACCTTCACGCCGCAGACCAACCTGACGGCGACAGAGGTGGCGAAGGCGGTCGACACGACCGCGAACGTGCGCCTGTGGTCGGAGGATGTGGCCCAGGCCGACTTCGGGCAGCAGCAGGCCCTGCGCGCGTACTACCAGTTCGATCCCACGACCGTCGACCGCTACACGATCCAGGGCCACTACCGCCAGGTCCTTCTCTCGGCGCGCGAGATCAACTACGCATCGCTGCCGGAGCCCACCTGGGTCAACCTTCACCTGAAGTACACCCACGGCTACGGGGCCGTGATGGTTCCCGCCGCGGCCGTGGGCCCCAGCGGCCTGCCCCAGTACTGGCTATCCGACTTCCCGCCGACCTCGTCCGTCGGGATCAAGCTCACGCGGCCCCAGATCTACTTCGGCGACCAGAACACGCCGTACGCCCTGGTGGACACGAATACGCCGGAGTTCAACTACCCCGTCGGCTCGAACAATGCGTACAGCGAGTACAACTCGCCCGTGGGCGGCATCCCCATGGGCTCGCTTCTCAACCGGGCCGCGTTCTCGCTGTACGAGGGCAACTACAACATCCTGTTCACCAGCAGCCTGACGGCCAAGAGCCGGGTGCTGATCAGGCGCGACGTGGCGGCCCGCGTCCAGGCCGTCGCGCCGTTTCTGCAGTACGACACGGGCGGCACCGGGACGCCGCAGCCCTACCTCGTCATCTACAATGGCGGCCTGCAGTGGATCCTGGACGCTTACACCGAGTCCGACTACTACCCGTACTCGGAGCCGGCACCGGGACAGAACTTCAACTACATCCGCAATTCGGTGAAGGTCGTGGTCGACGCCTACACGGGCCAGATCACCTTCTACGTCGCCGACCCCACCGACCCCATCATCCAGACGTACGAGAAGATCTTCCCCGGCATGTTCAAGCCGCTCTCGGCCATGCCGGCGGGCCTGCAGGCGCATATCCGCTACCCGCAGGACATCTTCACCGTCCAGACGGAGATGTACGCCAAGTACCATATGACCGATCCCACGGTCTTCTATAACCGCGAGGATCTGTGGACGCCGGCCACGGAGGTCGTGGGCTCGACCCCACAGACCTACACGCCGTACTACATCATCGCCCAGCTCCCCGGCGACACCCACGCGGAGTTCATGGAGATGGAGCCGTTCACGCCGTATGGGCGCGACAACATGGTCGCCTGGGTGGTGGCCCGCAGCGACGCCCCGCACTATGGGGATCTCCTTGCCTACGAGTTCCCCAAGGGCGCGCTGACGTTCGGGCCGCTGCAGGTGGACGCCACCATCAACCAGGACCCGCAGATCGCGCAGGACCTCACCCTCTGGAGCCAGCAGGGCTCGCACGTGGAGCGCGGCCGCCTGGTCGTCGTGCCCATCAAGAACTCGCTGCTCTACATCGAGCCGATCTTCCAGACGGCCACGGGGGCGACGCTGCCCGAGCTGCGGCGGGTGATCGTGGCCTACGGCAGCCAGATCGGCTTCGAGCCGACGATCGACCAGGCGCTGCAGCAGGTCTTCGGCGGCGCCGCCACCGGGGTCACTCCGGTCGCCACCACCCCGGCGACGGCGACCGGCACGGCGGCCACCGCCACCGCGACGTCGGTGGCCACGGCATCGGCGGCGGCCGCCGCGACGACGACCGCTGCCGGCACGCTGGCCCAGCAGGCCCAGGCCGTCTACCAGCAGGCCCTGGCCGACCTGAAGCAGGGCGACTTCGCGGGCTTTGGCCAGCAGATGCAGCAGCTCGGCACCCTGCTCGGCCAGCTGTCCGCGTCCGGCCACTGAGCGCCCGGCGGCGAAGCAGCGCCGCGTTTCGCCGCCGATCCGCCGGCTGCGGGCGGCCGCGGAAGGTCGTGTTGAACAAGTCCTGACGAGCGCCGGCCGGTGGCGGTAGGCTGGAGCCGTTCGCACCCGCGGTACGGGAAGGGGGGCGCGCGGATGGACGTCGGCCGTACGCTGCGGCGCCGCCGCGAGACCCTCGGCTACACCCTGGAGGACGTGCGGGCGGCCACCAAGATCCGGCTCCGGTACCTGCAGGCGATCGAGGACGAGCGGCGCGACCAGCTGCCGGCCCCGGTCTACACCCGCGGCTTCATCCGCAGCTACGCCGGGTTCCTCGACCTGGACGGCGCCGCCCTGGCGGCGGAGTGGGCCCAGGCCAACGCGCCCGAGACGCCGGATGGCGAAGGCGCGCCCTCAGCACCCGCTGCAGCCCCGCCGCCCGCGGTGGCGCCCAAGCCCGCCGACTCGGGTCCGCGGCTCGCGCCCTCCGCCCGTCCGGCCGCCCGGCCTGAGCGAGCACCGCGCCCCGATCTCGGCCGGCGGCGGCGGCCGATCGCTGCCCTCTGGGCCATCGCCCTGGTCGCCATCGTGGCCGCCGTGTACACGTGGCAGGCCGCCGACCATGGCAGGGCCGCGGCGACGGCGGCGCGCACCGGGACGGCCCTCGCCCGCTCGGCCACCGCCACCGCCTCCACGCACAGCGCCGCCGCCACCGTGCCGACGGCCAGAAAGCCCCCCGCGCCGTCGCTGACCACAGGCGCAGCCACGTCCAGCGCGAGCGGTCCGCTGCTGACCTACCGCGTGGCGGGCGCCTCCAGCCTGACGGTCGTCGCCACGGCGAGCGCGCGCTGCTGGGTGCGGGTCTGGCTGGACGGCAGCGCCACCTACACCGACCAGACCCTGAGCCCCGGCCAGAGCGCCACGTGGCGTGCCCAGCGCCAGGTGACGCTGCGCATCGGCTACCCGAGCGGCCTGCAGCTCACGGTCGACGGGCTGGCCGTCCCGCCCTTCCACACCGTCAGCCCGGTCGACGCCGCCCTGGTGCTCGCCGCTCCGACGCCATAGCCCGGCCGCGGCCCGCGTATCCATAGCGGCGCGGGGTGGGCGAGCACGGTGAGCTGGCGTGGATTGGCGGCGGGTCTTCTGGCGGTCGTGCTCGCGTGGGTGCCCACCGTGGCCCGTGCGGCCACAGCCCGGCCCGCGACCGTTTCACCGCCCTTCGTCACGGCGGACGCCGCCGTCCTGATCGACGCGTCCACCGGGACCGTCCTGTGGAGCAAGAACGCGGGCCAGGCCCGCGCCCCGGCCAGCACCACCAAGATGATGACCGCGCTGCTGGCCCTGGAGCTCGGCAACCCCGACGACATCGTCACCGTGTCGCCGCAGGCGGTGAACGTCGAGGGCAGCAACGCCCACCTGCGGGTGGGTGAGCGGATCCGCCTCAGCGAGCTGATGGAGGCCCTGCTGATCAAGTCGGCCAACGACGCCGCGGTCGCCATCGCCGAGTATCTGGCGGGCACCACGGCCGCCTTCGCCGGCCTGATGAACGCGCGGGCCGCGGAGCTGGGGCTGACGGCCACGCACTTCAGCAACCCCCATGGCCTGACCCAGCCCAACCACCACGCCAGCGCTTACGACCTCGCCCTGCTGGCGCGCGCCGCCATGGCCTATCCGGCCTTCGCCGCCCTCGTGCGGAGCCCGACCGGGTCCATGGCGGGCCTCTCGCCCGACGAGACGGCATTCGTGCGCGGCCTGCGCAACACGAACCGCCTCCTGCTCGCCTACGACTGGGTGGACGGGGTCAAGACGGGCACCACCAACGCCGCCGGCAACTGCCTGGTGGCGTCCGGCAACCGCGGCGGCCAGCGCCTGATCGCTGTCGTGCTCCACAGCGATAACCGCTGGGGCGACGCGATCCAGCTCCTCGAGTACGGCTACGCCGCCTTCGCCTTCGCGCCGGTGGCCCAGGCGGGGCACGTGGTGCGCACCGTGAGGGTGGCCGGCGCCCGCGACCCGTACCTTGGCCTCGTGGCCACGCGCAGCCTGACCGTGCCCGTGCCGGCCGCGGAGGCCGACGGCGTGCGGATCGACGCGACGTTGGCCGCGCCGCTGGCGGCCCCCGTCCGGAAGGGGCAGAGGATCGGCCAGCTCACGGCCTGGCTTGGGCGGGAGCGCCTCGGCCAGGTGGATCTGGTGGCCGCGCGCACCGTCGCGCGCGCGCCCTGGTGGTGGTTCCTGCTGCGCTGGCTGAGCGCGTGAAGCGGGGATCGGGCGCCGCCCCGCGAAGACTATGGCGTGGTGAGCACGTTGCGCCTGCGGGCCCTGGCGGCGCTGACCCTCATGCTCCCGCTGGTGGCCGGGTGCGGCAAGCCGGCGCAAGAGGCGCCGGCTGCCACGACATCCGCGACGGCGACCGCCTCCCCCTCGGTCGCTGCGGCCACGCTCAGCGGGCGGCCCGCCAGCGCCCTCCACCTCGACGCCGTCGACTTCCTCAGCCCACAGATCGGCTGGCTGGCCGCCCACCGCGGCAGCACGGCGGACATTCTGCGCACGCTGACCGGCGGCGCCAGCTGGGAGAGGCTGGCGGCCGGCAGCAACGACTTTCTGAGCCTGGACTTCATCGACCCCGACACCGGGTGGGCCCTGGTCCGCGCCGGATCCGACGTCCAGATCGAGCACACCGCGGATGGCGGCGCGACCTGGGCGGTGCAGTGGATCGGGGCGGCCGCGGACATGCGGTATCTGATGGAGGTCGAGGACGCCCGCATCGAGATGCTGGATCCGCAGAACGGCCACGCACTCTTTGGCGGGCAGCTGCTGGCCACCGCCAACGGGGGCGCGGCGTGGCAGCCCGTCACCACCCTGCCCGCCGGCTTCACGCCGACCGGCATGGCCTGGCGCGACGCGCAGCACGGGTGGGTCGCCGGCATGAGCTGCCCGGCCCCGGCGGGAGGGTCGCCGTGCCACGTCGGGGTGCTGCAGACCTCCGATGGCGGCGCCTCATGGGCCAGCGACTTCACCGCTTCGGAGGCGGCCATGCCGCTGGCGGCCGGGGCGGGCCTGCCTGGGCTGAGCTTTCCGACGGCCACCCAGGGTTGGCTGTACTTCAAGACGGCGAGCCTGGAGGGCCGACTTTACGCCACCGCCGATGGCGGCGCGACCTGGACGCTGGAGCAGCCGTTCCTCGCCGGCGGCCGCGGTGTCGCGGGCCTGCCCGTCTTCCTGAGCCCCACCACGGGCTGGCTACCCCGCGACGCCGGCGCCGCGCCTCAGCCCGGCGGCATCCAGGTCACGCACGACAGCGGCAGGACCTGGACCTGGGTCGGCGCCGAGCAGGGCTGGAGCATCACGGCGCTTTCGGCCGTATCGGCGAAGGACGGTTGGGCCATCGGCCGGCGGGCCGGCTCGCCCTCGGCCACGTTCCTCATGCAGACCTCGAACGGCGGCGCCACCTGGTCCGAGAGTGCCCTGACGCTGCGGCCCACGGGCGCCATCGACTTCCTCAGCGCCAGCGTCGGGTACGGGGCGCGCTCGGCATCCGATCCGGGTGCCGTTCTGCGCAGCACGGACGGTGGCGCCACCTGGTCCGTGCGCGCGCTGCTGCCGGGGACCGTCGAGGCGATCAGCTTCGCGGACGCCCAGCACGGGTGGGCCGTGGACCAGCCATGGCCGCCGAGCCAGCAGCTGCTGGACGTCATGGCCACGTCGGATGGCGGCGCCACGTGGCGCGAGGTCGCGCAGATGGCCCAGTCCTCGCTGCCCGTGCCGGATGCCCTGCGCTTCTTCGACGCGCAGCACGGTACGCTGATGATCGGCGCCCACCCGGACTGGCTGGTGCTGACATCGGCGGACGGCGGTCGGACCTGGACCCCGGTCGGGCACAGGGCGGTGACCCCGGGCACCACGGCGGTGGTGACCATGCCCGCCTCGGGCGACCTCCTGCTGCTGGAGAGCACGCCGGCCCTCCTCCGCAGCGAGGATGGAGGCGTCAGCTGGGCAAGCCTGCCGGAGCTGCCCGCGGGCCTGGGGCGGGGGATCGGCCTCGGCGCCGCCGGCACGAAGGACGTGTGGGTATTCCTGCAGTCGGGCGCGCGCACGGTCCTGCTGCGCAGCGCCAACTCGGGTGTGAGCTGGAGCCGGACCACCCTGCCCGGCGCGATGCCGCTCGGCGCTCCGCTGTCCGTATCGGCCATCTCGGGCAGCGCCGCATGGGTGCTGTCGGGCAGCGGCCTCTTCGCCACCCGCGACGGCGGGCAGACCGGGACCTGGTTGCGATAGCGGAGCGGTGGGCGCGAGGTGATCCTGGGGGGCATGGTCGGCCGTGTGACGAGGTGGGTTGGGACGACCTGAGTCGGTCGGGCGGCGACCGGGGCCAGTCTGAGCGGTAACCCGTGGCGTCCCCTGCGCGCCACACACCGACCAGCCCGGTACGACAATCCGATCACTCCGTCGCACATCGAGGCATGATGAAACCATGGGGACACTGGAGACCAACCGCGGCCTGCGCATCGGCGAGCTGGCCGAGCGCGCCGGCGTCACGCTCCAAACCCTCCGCTACTACGAGTCGCTGGGCCTGCTGCAGCCCGCGCCGCGGCGTCCGGGCGGCTTCCGCTTCTACGACGAGGGCGCGCTGCAGCGGCTGGAGCGGATCCGCCAGCTGAAGGAGCTGCTGGGCTTCACCCTGGACGAGGTGCGGACGGTGCTTGCGTTCGATGACGCGGTGGCGGCCCTGCGGGCGCGCTACCTCAGCACCGAGGACACGGCGGAGCGCGCGGCGATCGTGCGGGAGGCGGCGCGGCACACGGAGGGGCTCATCGCCCTGGTCGACCACAAGCAGGCGGGCCTCGTCGAGATGCGCACCCGGCTGCAGGAGCGGCTGGATCGGTACCACGCGCTTCTGGGGGAGATGGATTCGGGTTGAGGCACTTCAACTGCACGTGGATCGGCGGACGCCTGCCACAAAGCAGGGGCCGGATCTCGGGGCGGTAACGGCTCCTCCGGCCACGGCGGCTGAGCGCTGCTTCGGCGGCGGCCAGGCGGCGGAGTGGGGATCCGGGCGCTGGGCGCCGGCAGCCGGTCCTCCCAGCGGGTGGACCGCCGCGACGGACGGAGCGGGGCGAGGGCGGTCGCGACAGCCGGTCTCCCATGGGGACCACCGCGACGGGCGGGTCGGGGCGAGGCGGCCTGCGGCGGCTACTCTCTTGAGGTAGGCCGTCGCTGCGTGCGGGCCGGGGCCACGGTGGCCGCCGCGGCCGATCCCTGCTGAGGTAAACCACCGCGACCGGCGGATCGGGGCGAGGCGGCCTGCGGCAGCGAATCTCCTGAGGTAGGCCATCGCTGCGTGCGGGCCGGGGCCACGGTGGCCGCCGCGGCCGATCCCTGCTGAGGTAAACCACCGCGACGGGCGGGTCGGTGCGAAGCGGACCGCGGCGGCCGATCTCTCCTGAGGTAAACCACTGCGACGGGCGGGTCGGTGCGAAGCGGACCGCGGCAGCTAATCTCCTGGGGTAGGCCGTCGCTGCGTGCGGGCCGCAGCGCAGACGCCGCGACGGCCGTCCCCGAACCGACAGAGAGGCGCATGAGAACCGCAGACGCGAGGGCCAGGCGCGGGGCGCTCACGGCCGAAACCTAACGCTTGCGTAAGGAAATATTATGGGCGCATGCTGGGTGCGTTGCGCCACCGACTGAGGGGGATGGTCTCGGGTTGCTGCGGAAGATCGACTACAAGTGGATCGCCCTGTCCAACACGACCCTCGGAGCCCTGATGGCGACCATCAATGCCAGCATCATCCTGATCGCGCTCCCCGCGATCTTCCGGGGCATCGGCGTCGACCCGCTGGCGCCGGCCGAGGTTGGCTACCTGCTGTGGATGCTGCTCGGCTTCATGGTGGTCACCGCCGTCTTTCTGGTCACCTTCGGCCGCATCTCCGACATGTTCGGCCGCGTGCGGCTTTATAACGTCGGCTTCGCCGTGTTCACGCTGGGCTCGATCCTGCTCGCGCTGGTCAACGGCACCGGCAACGGCGTGGCCCTGCAGCTCATCCTGCTCCGGCTCGTGCAGGGCGTCGGGGCCGGGTTCCTGTTCGCCAACAGCTCCGCGATCCTGACGGACGCGTTCCCGCCAAGCGAGCGGGGGATGGCCCTCGGGGTGAACCAGATCGCCGCCGTCGGCGGCTCGCTGATCGGCCTGATCCTGGGGGGCGTGCTGGCCGCGATC
The DNA here is from genome assembly GCA_027314765.1 of Clostridia bacterium. Lineage (GTDB taxonomy): Bacteria > Bacillota > Sulfobacillia > RBS10-35 > JAJYVM01 > JAJYVM01. The sequence continues at coordinate 26,444 of DAHVAF010000221.1, forward strand.
GACTGGCACTGGGTCTTCCTGGTCAGTGTCCCCTTCGGCCTCTTCGGCACCGTCTGGGCCTATCTGATGCTGCGTGAGACGGGCCAGATCCAGAAGGGCCAGCGTGTCGACGTCGCCGGGAACGCCACCTTCGCCGTGGGCCTGACCGTGTTGCTGCTCGGTATCACCTACGCCCTCTTGCCATACGGCGGCTCGCCGATGGGCTGGTCCAACCCGCTGGTGCTTGGCGGACTGGTCCTGGGTGTGGCGCTGCTCGTGGCCTTCGTGCTGATCGAGGCGCGGGTGCCGCAGCCGATGTTCCGGCTCAGCCTCTTCAAGCTGCGCCCCTTTTGGACCGGCAACCTGAGCGGGTTCCTCGCAGCCCTGGCTCGCGGCGGCCTGCAGTTCATGCTGATCATATGGCTACAGGGAATCTGGCTGCCCCTGCACGGCTTCTCCTTTGCGGAGACGCCGCTCTGGGCCGGCATCTACATGATCCCGATGATGGTGGGCTTCATGGTCATGGGCCCGCTCTCCGGGTGGCTGTCCGACCGCTATGGCGCGCGGACGCTCTCGACCATCGGCCTGCTGATCACGGGGGCGGCGTTCGTCGGGCTCATGCAGCTGCCGGGAAACTTCGTGTACGTGCCGTTCGCGCTGCTGCTCTTCGTCATGGGCTGCGGTATGGGCATGTTCAGCGCGCCGAACTCCGCATCGATCATGAACTCCGTGCCGCCCACCGACCGCGGGGCCGCGTCCGGCATGACGGCCACGCTGCAGAACTCGGCCAGCATGTTCAGCATGGGCGTGTTCTTCACCATCGTGATCGTCGGCCTGTCCGGCAACCTCCCGGCGGCGATCAGCCACGGTCTTGCCGGAACGGGCCTGCCGGCGGCGATCGTCCACGGGGTCTCGACGCTGCCGCCGACAGCGGCCCTGTTTGCGGCCTTCCTCGGCTACAACCCCATGGCGACGCTGCTGCCGCACAGCGTGCTGGCCAGCCTGCCGGCCGCCGTGCAGCACCACCTGCTCAGCACGACGTTCTTCCCCGCGCTGATCGCGCCGCCGTTCATGAAGGGCTTGGGCGCCGCCTTCCTGATCTCGGCGGTCATGGCGGCGGTCGCGGCAGTCGCCTCGGTTCTGCGGGGCGCCCGCTATGTCCACGACCTGCACGCGGGCACGCCCCCGGCGGCCCAGGCCGGAGCGGGCATCCAGGCCGTGGCGGCACGCGCGACCGCGGGTACCCACACGGCCCAGGGCGGCTGAACGCTCACGAGGCGGTCGGATGGGCTGGGGTCAGTGCTGGCACCCAGGCCGCGGCGAGACGCGCCGGCGAAGGTCCGAACACAGCCTCGGGCGACTGACTGCGCACGAAGCGGCAGGCATGGCCAGGGTCCGCGCCGGCGCGCAGGCCGGGGGGGCACGTTCACGAGGCGGTCAGCTGGGCAAGGGTCACCGGCGCGAATCCGCCGGCCGCCAAGCCGCGCAGGATCGCCGGCAGGGCCTGCAGGGTGTCCGGGATGCCATCATCCGCCTGCAGGCGGATGATGGCGCCTGGGCGCGCACCGGCCAGCACCCGCGCGGCCACCGCATCGGGACCGGGACGGGCCCAATCGAGGGCATCGACGTCCCACAGGCAGAGCCGGAGGTCGTCGGCCTGGGCGAGCCGCAGCACGGTCGGGTCGTAGGCGCCGGCCGGCGGGCGCAGGAAGTGCGGGGTCACGCCGAGGGCACGCAGCGCCGCGACGCCCGCCGCGAGCTCCTCCCGCACCACGGGCTCGGGGTAACGGTTCAGCGCGACGTCCCGGTTGCCGAGGCTCTCCACCTCGTCGCCCGCCGCGACGATCCGCCGCACCAGGTCGGCGTGGCCCTTGGCCCAGGCGCCAGTAACAAAGAACGTGGCGTGGGCGGGACCGAGGGTCTGCAGGATGGTATCGACGGCCGACTGCCCGTGGCTGACCTCAAAGGTCAGGGCGACCTGACGGGCGGAGGTCACCACATCCCGGAGCGGGTCGAAGCCGGCGGCGGCGGCCAGGTCGCGGGCCGTCAGCCCGATCGCCACGAGCACCACACCGAACCCCACCAGCCAGAGCAGCAGCCGCCTCACAGGAGGCCCCCGGTGCCGGGGTATGCTGGGCCGTCGTGAGGGTATGCGCAGCGAGATCCAGGATGAAACCGTCCATGACGGTCGGAGACTGTCCTTGCTCCCACGGGCGCGGCACCGCGGTGTGGCGGCCGCCGGTGGCCGCGGCCTCCAGGCGGAGGAAGCCGTGGCGGTCGGCGCAGTACTGCTCCAGGTTGACGTCGAGGGAGGGCACCGGCCAGGGGACGGTCAGGCGACCGCCGCCCGGCGCCCTGGGCGTCAATCGCGTCCCTGGACCGGGGTACTCTTCATGCGCGGTCAGGCGGAGGTGCGAGTCGGAAGCACGCCCAGGCGGCGGCGCAGGCGGTCGCGGCGGGCGGCCAGGCGCTCGCGGCTGGCAAGCGCCAGCCATGGACGCGCGAGGGCGGCCTCTACCACCGCCAATGCCCCCGCGGGGTCGCGCCGGCGCCGCTCGAGGTGGATGGCCAGGGCCACAGCCGCATCCACGGAGCCGAAGGGCCCTTCGGCCGCCCTCGTCCAGAGCGCTGCGGCCTCCTCCCATCGGCCGAGGCGCCGGCAGAGGGTGGCAGCGCACATGGCCTCGGAGCGGGATGGTGCCGCCTCCGTGCCGAGCCACGCCGCCAAAGCCGCGTCCGCGCCGCTGCGGTCGCCGCGCCGCCAGCGCCACCCGGCAAGGCCCAGGAGGTCGGACGGCTCCTCCGACCCCAGGTTGCCAAGGTCGAGGGCGCGGCAGCGCACCGCCAGGGCCGCAAGGGCCTCAAGGTCGGCCGCGTTGTGGTGCAGGAGCAGGTCAAGCGCCCCGGCGTCGCCCGCCAGGTAGGCACGATAGAGCCCCGGCATGGCCGCGCCGCCGGGGTCATCGTGCCGGGCCTGCCGGCCCAGCAGGGTGCGCTCGACGTCGCTCAGGGCCAACCGCCCAAGCCGGCCGCCCCACACGGCGCGCGCCTCATGCAGCAGATCGCGGTGCGGCAGATCGGGCCACGGCCGGACCCCGTTCAGCAGCGCACGGTCGCGCAGCAGTGGCCAGTCGAACGACTTCCCGTTATAGGTGACCAGGCAGTCGCCATCGTCGAGCTCACCGGCCAGGGCGCGTAGAAACGCGCCCTCACCCGGCAGATCGCCAAGCAGCCACTGGGTGATGCGCAGGCGGCCATCGCGGATGACCGCGACGCCGGCCAGGAAGGCGAAGCCCCCCCGCAGGGCGCTGGTCTCCAGGTCGAGGAGGCGCCACCCGGCCGGCATGGTCTCCCATCCGGGCAGGTCGAGAGACACCCCGAACAGGCGCGGTGTCGAGGCGGGTCTGGACCGGACGGCCGGCTCGCTCCGCTCGCCCGCCTGAAAGGCCCGCCACCGCCGGTATAGGTCCGCCTCAGCCATGGGCGTGGACGCCGACGGCGGCCAGCAGGCTGAGGGCGGCCGCCTTGGCGCCCGGCGCGCCCGATTCCGCGGCCCCCACACAGCCCGGGCAGCCCGCCTCGCAGTCGCAGGCGGCGATGCGTGCGGCCGCGGCCTGAAGCAGATCCTCGTGGCACCCGAAGAGGCGCTCCGCCAGGCCGACGCCGCCGGGGGCCGCGTCGTAGAGATAGATCGTCGGCCGCTCGGTGAACGGTGCCCTGACCTGGGGCGTGGCGTGGAGGTCGCGCCTGTCGCAGAGGAGGTAGAGGGGCGCGAGCCCCGCCAGGAGGTGGGCGAGCCCGGCGAGGCCCGCCGTCAGGGCCTCCCGACCCAGGGCGGCCTCCAGCCCCTCCGGGAAGGCGCACCAGTACGCCGTGGTGTGCAGCTCGGCCTCGGGGAGGTGAATGCGCCCCCAGCCCACGTTCTCGTGGGTGTGCAGCTTGATCTTCTTGTAGATGGTGGCCTTGCTGGTCACGGCGACCTCGCCCCACGCCCGGGGGCCGTCCTCGCGGAAGACGTCCAGCACCGTCAGGTCCACGGCCAGCTCGGCGTCCGTGTAGTAGTCGACGCGGACCGGCCGCACGTACGCCTTGCGATTCGGCCAGTCCAGCTGCTCGACCTGGTAGAAGTCCGCGCCGTGCAGATAGATCGCCTGCTCGTGCACCAGCAGGGGGGCGCTGAAGAGGTCGACCTCGCCGATGACGCGCGCGCCCTTGCTGCGGTCGATGATGACGACGTTCTCCTGCGCCGCCGAGCGCAGGCTGACGTCGGCGGCCGGGAAGTGGTCGGCCATCCAGTACCAGCGCCCGTCGACGTGGCGTACGACCTGCTCCTCGGCGAGAAAGCCCAGCACGTCCTCCAGGGGCGCCTCGCCGAACTGCTCGCCGTCCTCGAAGGTCAGCTCGCAGGCGGCGCACTTCACGTGGCACATCAGCACGTAGACGTTGTCGGGGTTGACGTAGCCGGCCTCGGGCGGCTGGCCGAGGAAGTGGTCGGGGTGGGCGGCCAGGAACTGGTCGTAGGGATCGGAGGAGGCCACGATCACGGCCAGGGAGGATCCGTCGCGGCGGCCGGCGCGGCCCATCTGCTGCCAGGCGCTGGCCACGCTGCCGGGAAAGCCGTGCAGGACGGCCGCCTCCAGGCTGCCGATGTCGATGCCGAGCTCGAGGGCGTTGGTGGCCACGACCCCCGCGATGTCGCCACCGCGCAGGCCGCGCTCGATGGCGCGGCGCTCGTTGGGCAGGTAGCCCCCGCGATAGCCGCGCACGCGATCGCCTACGGACTCCCGCAGGTAGGTCAGCAGGAGCTCGACCGATAACCGGCTGCGGGTGAAGACAATCGTCGCAATCCCCTCACCCAGCAGGCGGCGGGCCCAAAGCGCGCTCTGGTGGAGCGCGCTCCGACGTATGCCGAGTGCCGCGTTCACCACCGGCGGGTTGTACACGACGATATGGCGCTCGCCACGCGGGGCGCCGCTCTCCGACACCAGGTGCACGGGGGCGCCGATCAGCCGCTCGGCCAGCTCGCCAGGGTTGGCAATCGTCGCCGAGGCGGCCAGGAACTGGGGATCGCTGCCGTAGAAGCGGCAGACCCGGCGCAGGCGGCGCAGCACGTTGGCGACATGGCTGCCGAAGACGCCGCGGTAGGTGTGCAGCTCGTCCACGACCACGTAGCGCAGGTTCTCGAACAGGCGCACCCAGCGCGTGTGCAGCGGCAGGATCGAGGCGTGCAGCATGTCGGGGTTGGTCACGACGATGTGGCCGGCCTGGCGGATGGCGGCGCGGGCATCGGCCGGGGTGTCGCCGTCGTAGGTGAAGGCCTTCCAGGCGGCGGCCGACTCGCCCACGGCCTCGAAGAGCCCGTTGAGCTCCGCGAGCTGGTCCTGGGCCAGGGCCTTGGTGGGGAAGAGGTAGAGGGCCCGGGCGTCGGGCTCGCGGCAGAGGCGGTCGAGGACCGGGAGGTTGTAGCAGAGGGTCTTGCCGGAGGCGGTGGGCGTCAGGACGGCCACGTTCTCGCCGGCGCGGGCGGCGGCCAGGGCCTCGGCCTGGTGGGTGTAGAGGGCGTTGATGCCGCGACGCTTCAGGGCGCCGGCCAGGGCGGGGTGGAGGTCGTCGGGCACGGGCACCGTGCGTGCCGCCTGGGCCCGCAGGGTGTGCCAGGCCGTGATGTGCGGGCGCAACTCGATGTCCGTGGCGATCTGGTCGAGGACCTGCGCCAGGTTCAGGATTGGCGGCCCCCCGAGGCCGATTGTAGCACGGGGAACACGGGTGCGGCGAACAGGGGTGCGGGGCGGTGCAGCGGAGCGGTGCAGCGGAGCGGTGCAGCGGGGCGGTGCAGCGGCACGGCGCAGCGGGACGGAGCAGCGGGACGGAGCAGCGGGGCGGCGCAGCGGGGCGGCGGCAGCGGGGGCGCCTTCTTCAGCGGCACCATGCAAGGCGGGTCCTCCAACACCTCGCCCTATGGCAACGCGCCGAACTTCGCCGGCCAGGACAACCTCACCGTGACGGTCGGCGGGGTCTCGTAC
>DAHVAF010000288.1 GCA_027314765.1 Clostridia bacterium
ATCCTCTCGACGCGGCCCTCACCGCCCCGCGATGCACCGGGGCCCGAGGCCGCGGTGGGCGGCCACATCGCCAGGGCTGGCGGCGGGCATCACCCTACCGCTCCGCTTCGGCCTGGCGCACCGGCCGCGGCGCGTCCCGGCCGTGGCCAGAATCCTTTCGGCGCGGCCCTCACCGCCCCGCGATGTACTGGGGCCCGGGGCCGCGGTGGGCCGCCACGTCGTCGGGGTTGGCGAGCTGGCAGAGGCCGAGTGACAGGCAGCCGCAGCCGATGCAGGTGTCCAGGCGGTCGCGCAGGCCCTGCAGCAGCGCGATGCGGCGGTCCAGGCGCGGGCGCCACGAGGTGGCGAGCATCCGCCAGTCTTCGGCCGTCGGCGTGCGGCTCTCCGGCAGCGAGGCCAGGGCCTGGCGGATCTCGGTGAGCGAGAGGCCGACCTGCTGGGCCACGCGGACGAAGGCCACGCGGCGCAGGGTGCTGCGCGGGTAGCGGCGCTGCCCCGCCGTGGTGCGGGTGGCCTGAATCAGCCCCCTGGCCTCGTAGAAGCGCAGGGCGGAGCTGGCCACGCCGGAGCGGGCGCTCAGGGCGCCGATGGTGAGCTCGGGGTCCATGCGGTTCACACCCTTGACTTCAAGTTAACTTCAACTCGTAGCATCGTAGCATCGGGGGCGTGGCCATGGGCGCGATCGCGGAGGCCATCGCGCGCGAGGTGCTGGCGTGGCCCGAGATGGAGTCGGCCCCCCACCGCTTCGGCGGGGTGGAGTTCCGCCTGCGGGGGCGCGAGATCGGGCACCTGCACGGCGACCGGCTGGCAGACCTGCCGTTTCCGGCGCGGATGCGCGACGAGATCCTGGCGTCGGGGCGGGCCGAGCCACACCACATCCTGCCGGAGTCGGGCTGGGTGAGCTGCTGGATCCGGGGCGCGGAGGACGCGGCGAACGTGGTGAGCCTACTGCGCATGCAGTACGACCGGGTGATGGCGCGGGCATGAAGGCGCTGTTGGCGGGGCGGGTGGCCCTCGTCACCGGCGGCAGCCGGGGCATCGGCGCAGCGACGGCGTCGCTGCTGGCCGGCCACGGGGCGGGGGTGGCGTTCACGTACACCCGGAGCGAGGACCGGGCGGAGACGGTCGCCGCGGAGATCGCGGCCGCAGGCGGCCGCGCCGTGGCCATCCGCGCGGACGCCCGCGATGCGGAGGCGATGGCGGGCGCGGTCCGCGTGGCCGAGACAGCGTTGGCGGGGCCGATCGACACGCTGGTGCTGAACGCGGCCGGTGGCGGCGACCTGCGGCCGGGTCCGGCGCTGAGCCAGTCGCCCGAGGCGTGGCGAGCGTTTGTCGGCGGCCAGCTCGACGCCGCCCTGGTGCCGGCGCGGGCCGTGGTTCCGGCGATGATCGCGCGCGGGCAGGGATGCGTCGTCGCCGTCAACAGCGGGTGGTCCCGCCATCCGAGCCCTGGCTTTTCCCCGGTCGCGGTGGCCAAGGGCGCGCTCGACGCTCTGGTGCGCAGCCTGGCGGTGGAGCTGGGGCCCCTGGGCATCCGCGTGAACGCGGTGAGCCCCGGCATGGTGCTGACCGAGCTCTCGTCGGGCATGCCGGAGGAGGCGCGGCGGGCGCTGGCCGCCCGGACGCCGATGGGACGCGTGGCCCGGCCGGAGGACGTGGCCGGCGCCATCCTGCTGCTGGCCGCCGGCGAGTCGGGCTTTGTGACGGGTGCCTCGCTGACGGTGGACGGTGGGATGACCCTGCAGGGAGGTCGTTAAAGGCGCTCGCGCGCGGTGTGGCCGCGCGGCCATGAGAATCGGAGGGATGAAATGATGACGCGCCTATACCTGGCGACGGGGGACGCGCTGACCATCGTGTCGCGCGAGAACGGGCGCTGGCGGGCCGAGGTGGGGCTGGCGGGCGAGCCGACGCAGTGCGTCGCGGTGGACCCGCGGCAACCGGAGATCGTCTACTGCGGCACCTTCGGCCACGGGCTGATGCGCAGCGCCGACGGCGGCCACAGCTGGCGACCGGTCGGCGACGGCATCGCCCACGGCGAGGTGATGGCGGTCGCGCCGAGCCCGACGGAGCCGGGGGTCGTGTGGGCGGGGACGGAGCCAAGCGCCCTCTTCCGCTCGGAGGATGGCGGCCGGACCTGGCAGGAGCGGGCAGCCCTGCGCACGATCCCGTCCAACCCGACCTGGAGCTTTCCGCCGCGCCCGTGGACGCACCACGTGCGCTGGATCGAGCCCGACCCGGCCGAGGCCGCGCGCATCTTCGTGGCCATCGAGCTGGGTGGCGTCATGAAGAGCGAGGACGGCGGCGTCACCTGGGAGGACCGGAAGCCGGGCGCCAAGCTCGACGCCCACACCCTGCGCGCCCACCGGCTGGCGCCGGGGCGGCTCTGTGAGGCAGCGGGCGACGGCTACTCGGAGACGGGCGATGGCGGCACGACGTGGCGGCCCGAGGACGGCGGCCTGGCGTGGCGCTACCTCTGGGGCATGGCCGTCGACCCGGCCGACCCGCGGACCGTGGTGCTCTCCGCCTCGCCGGGGCCGCGCCATGCCCATGACGCCGATTGGGGCGACAGGTCGTGGGACGACGAGCACGAGGCGGGACGGCGCCGCGCCCCCCAGGGCGTATACAGCGGGCGCCCGCCGTGGGTGGGCTACGACTGGCACGGCCCCGAGGCGTGGCTCTACCGGCGCACGGGCGATGGCCCGTGGCAGGCCGTGACGGAGGGCCTGCCGGACGCCCGCGGCACCCTGGCCTACGTGCTTGCCGCTGACGAGGCCGAGGCGCACGTGCTGTACGCCTCGCCGTGGAGCGATGCGATCTACCGCTCGGCCGACGGCGGGCGCACCTGGGGGCGGCTCGACGTCGCCTGGCCCGAGGGCTACCGCGCCCGTCGCGTGAACGCGCTGGCGGTCGCCGCGGGGTAGGCCGCGGCGACCGCCAGCGGCCCACGGATGGTTTGAGGCGGACGCCGCACGGTGCCCGCGGTCACGCGCACCTCATGGCGAAACGCGCGCCACGGGCCGCCCGCCGCCGGACGCGGAGCCGCCTCCGCCCCCGCCCTCCCCCAACCGCCGCTGCCGCGCGGATGGTCGAGGCGGACGCCGCATGGCGTCCGCCTCCACGAAGAAGCGGGTCCGGGCCGGCACGCCGCCCTCCCCACCCGCCAGCTGTCGAGCGCAGGATCGAGGCGGACGCCGCATGGCGGCCGCCTTCACGAAGAAGCGGGCGCGAACGTCACCGTCGCCGCGGCGCCCGCGCGCAGGCCCAAGGCCATCGCGGCGCTGCCCTCGCGCACCGCCAGCAGCAGCCAGCCGCTCGAGTCGCCCAGCAGGCAGAGGCCGCCCGGTGCGGCATCGGCGAACGTCGCCACGCAGGCGGCCGGCCGGCCCGCCACCTCGGCCCGGACCCCCGGCCGCAGGCCCACCGCCGCGGCATCCCCGGCGCGAACGCCCAGCAGCGCGGACCCGAACGGGTCGAGGGCGATGACCTCGGCCTCGATCCGGCCCGCCGTCACACGCGCCACGGGCAACGCCACCCGCACCAACGACGACGGGGCGATGGCGGGTCCGGCCGCGTCCGGCGCCTCGCCCAACGCAAGGCGAGCGGCCGCCGGGGCGAACACGTCGCGGCCGTGGAAGGTGGCCGACACGGGCTCCAGCCGCCATGCCGGGTTCTCCAGGCTCCAGGCGCCACGCTGGCCGCCGTGGGCATCCCAGGCCAGCGACCACAGGCCGTTGTCCGGCCCGACCAGCAGATCCCCGCGCGCGCACGCCAGCACCACGGCCCGCCGGGCACCGCCCACGCCGGGGTCGTCTACGGCCAGGTGGACGGCCTCCGGCAGATAGGGTGCGGCGGCCTCAAGCCACACGGCGCCCGCGCGCGGGTCGAAGGCGGGCAGGTCGTGGGTCAGGTCGAGAATGTCGCAGGCCGGCGCCAGGCGCCTGATCACGCCGCGGCAGATGCCGGCGTAGGGGCCGGGGCCGAAGTCGCTGGCGAAGACGATCAGCGCGGCGGCCACCTCCAACCGGTCGAGCTCAGCCCGACGCGCGCCGGAACAGGTACAGCGACCAGCCCAGTACCGCCCGACCGACCTCCAGGTAGGCGTCCCGGGCGCGGTGGACGCGGGCCAGCAGCTCCGGCACGTCCGGGTCGTCGGGGTGCTCGGCGGCGTAACGCTCCGCGGCCTGCCAGTGCATGCACTCGTGCCGGTCCCAGTCGTCCTCGCTGCTGGCCAGGGCATAGAGCGGCGTCAGGCCGAGCGGCGGGCCGGCGGCCACGTTCGCGGCGTGCGTCAGGCAGAGGTCGCGCGGCCGGTCGGGGAGTTGGACGTAGCTCTCGGGGGGGTCGGCGCGCCAGTACGGCTCGCCGACCAGGACCAGCCCACCGGGCCGCACCATGGCGCCGAGCGCACCCAGCGTCCCGGCGTGGCCGCCGAAGACCCAGCTGGCGCCGACGCACGCGGCCATGTCGAGGCTGCCAGGCGCGACCGCGTGCGCGGCCCCGTCGCCAAGCACGAAGGTCAGCGATCCGCGGCCGCCGCGGCCCGCCGCCCGGGCCTGGGCGTCCTGCACCGAGTGGGGCGAGAGGTCGACGCCGACCACGTGGGCTCCATAGCGCTCCGCCAGCCGGATGGCGAGCTCGCCCTTGCCGCAGGCGATGTCGACGACATCGGCCCCGTCCGGCAGCCGCAGCAGCTCGACCATCTCTTCCAGCTTTGCGACGCTGGTCGGGTTGCACAGCACGTGGTCGCGGTACGTGACGTTGTAGTACTTCCA
>DAHVAF010000292.1 GCA_027314765.1 Clostridia bacterium
CGGCCCTGCGCCGCGCCGCCGGCGACCGCGAGGCCGCGTGCGTCGTCCTCACCGGTGCGGGGCGTGGCTTCTGCGCCGGCCAGGACCTGCGCGAGCCCCAGTCCGACCTCGGCGGGGCCATCCGCACCCGCTACAACCCCATCGTGCGCGCCATCCGCGCCTGCCCGCAGCCCGTGATCGCCGCCGTCAACGGCGTGGCGGCCGGGGCGGGCTGCGCGTTCACGCTGGCCTGCGATCTGCGGGTGGCCTCCACCCAGGCCTCCTTCGTGCTGGCCTTCGGCAAGATCGGTCTGGTCCCCGACTCGGGCGCCAGCTTCTTTCTGCCCCGGCTCGTCGGCCTCGGTAAGGCCATGGAGCTGGCGCTGCTCGGCGGTCGGTGTGATGCGGAGGAGGCGCTGCGGCTCGGCCTCGTCAACCGCGTCGTGGCGCCGGAGGAGCTGGCGGCGGCAGCCGGCGCCTGGGCGGCGGAGCTGGCGGCCGGGCCGTACAGCCTGGGCCTCATCAAGCGCGCGCTCCTGCATGGCGCCGCCGTCGATCTGGAGGCGGCCCTGGAGCAGGAGGCCTACCTGCAGGACCTGGCGGGGCGGAGCTCCGACCACCGCGAGGCCCGTGCGGCCTTCGTGGAAAAGCGCACGCCGAAATTCACGAGATCCTGAATCGATGCAAGGACGGTGAGTTCCCCATGCCCGACGCCCTGATCGCCGCCGCCCTGCGCACGCCCGTCGGCCGCCAGCGCGGCGCCCTGGCCGGGGTGCGCCCCGACGACCTGGCCGCCCGCGCGCTGCGGGCCGTGGTGGATGCCACGGGGATCCCGGCGGCCGAGTTGGACGACGTGATCCTCGGCTGCGCCAACCAGGCCGGTGAGGACAACCGCAACGTCGCCCGGATGGCCACGTTGCTGGCGGGCCTGCCCGTCGACGTGCCGGGCGCCACCGTCAACCGGTTGTGCGCGTCCGGCCTGGACGCCGTGATGCGGGCCTTCCACGCCATCCGGGCCGGCGAGGGCGACGCCTTCCTGGTCGGCGGCGTGGAGAGCATGTCGCGCGCCCCGCTGGTGCTGGAAAAGCCCGATGAGGTCTACCCCCGCGGAAACCGCACCCTTTGGGACACGACCCTGGGGTGGCGCATGGCCAACCCGCGTTTCCCCTACCCGACCGAGGCCATGGGCGAGACGGCGGAGAACGTGGCGGCGCGGTACGGCATCGGGCGCGAGGCCCAGGACCGCTTCGCCCTCGAGAGCCAGCGGCGGTGGGCGGCGGCCGCGGAGGCGGGTCGCTGGGCGGATGAGGTGGTTCCCGTGGAGGTCACGACAGGTCGCCGTGGCGAGACTCCTCATGTAGTCACTAGTGATGAACACCCCCGCCCCGACACCACCCTGGAGGCGCTTGCGCGCCTCCGGCCGGCCTTCAAGGCGGATGGCACGGTGACGGCCGGCAACTCGTCGGGGATCAACGACGGTGCGGCTGCCCTGCTGGTCGTGTCGGAGAGCCGCGCCAAGGCGTGGGGCCTGACGCCGCTGGCCCGCATCGTGGCCACCGGCGTAGCGGGCGTCGAGCCCTCGTACATGGGGATGGGGCCGGTGCCGGCCACCCGGAGGGCCCTGGCCCGCGCCAGTTGGTCGGTGAGCGACCTGGACGCCGTGGAGCTGAATGAGGCATTCGCCGCCCAGTCGCTGGCCTGCATCGCCGAGCTGGGCCTTGACCCGGCACGGGTCAACCCGAACGGCGGCGCCATCGCCATCGGGCACCCCCTGGGCTGCAGCGGCGCCCGCATCCTGACCACGCTGGTCCACGAGATGCGGCGGCGCGGTCACCGCCGCGGCCTCGCAACCCTCTGCATCGGGGTCGGGCAGGGTCTCGCGATGCTGGTGGAGGCGGCGTAGCCGCCATGGCTCGGATTGAGCTGAGCGACCGTGACGTAACGGTCCATCTGTCACCTCAGGATGAGGTGTTGGCTCTGCACGGCTCGCTGCGGATCCCGTTCACGCCCATCGCTGCTGCGTCCGCGGATTCGGTGTCGCCGGACTGGTACCGGGGGGTCAAGATCGGAACCAACATCCCCGGTGTGAAGGTCGCCGGCACCCTCATCACCGAGGAGGGCAGCATCTTTGAGTGCGTCACGCACGGCCTGTCGCCATCCCTGGCTGCGGGGACACGACGGCAGCCGCTGCCTGACCCTCGAGCTGAGCCACGAGCGTTACCGGCGTGTCGTGATCGAGGTGGACCGGGACCAGGACCATGCCGCGCTGGCTTCCGAGATCCAGGCACGCATCGGAGGGAGGCAGAGCTGATGCCCGCCCGCATCCGCATCTTCTCGGACTGGGTCTGACCCTACTGCTATCTGGCGGAAGCGCCGCTGGCGCAGTTGCGCCGGGAGATGGAGATCGAGGTCGAGTACCTGCCGTTCGAGCTGCGCCCCGACCCCACGCCGCAGCCGCCGCCGGACCCCGAGCGCACGCGGGAGCGCTGGGCCCGTTCCGTGCAGCCGCTGGCCGAGCAGCTGGGGATGGAGCTCAACCCCCCGAAGGCCCGCCCGCACACCGGCCTGGCCCATGAGGCGTTCGCGGTCGCTCGCGACGCAGGATGCGCGGACGCAATGGCCCATGGCCTGTTCCGTGCCCACTTCGTCGAGGGGCGAGACCTGGGCGAGATGGACACCCTGGTGGCCGTCGGCGAGGCGGCCGGCGTGGACGGAGCCCAGCTGCGGGCGGCACTGGAGAGCCGGACGCGCGCCGAGGAGGTGGCCGCCGGCCTGGAGCGGGCGGCCGAGCTGGGCGTCACGGCCGTGCCGACTTTCTGGATCGGCCGCTACGGGGTCCCGGGGCTCGTGGATGTCGAGACGCTGAAGCAGGTCATTGCAGAGGAGGAGGCGCCTTGATGCTGCCTCCGCGAGGCCGTACAGTGGCGTACGGCAGAAGGTGGCGGCAATGCCGAGTGAAGGCAAAGACCATCTGGAAGTTCGGCTGGATCCCGAGCACCGCCGCAAGCTCCACGAGATCGTGAACAAGCGTGGGACGGGCGTCTCCGCGCGGGTGTAGGGAAGCGATCGACCGGTCCTACGAGGACCTTCACCGCGACGAGCGGCAGCGGGCCGTTGATCTCATCGCCGAGTCGGCGGTCGAGGACGTGCCCGACCCGGAGACCCTGGCGCGCGAGCTGGAGCGGGCGCATGAGCCGCACGGCGTTCGTTGATGCCAACGTGCCGATTCATGCGGCGGGACGGCCACGTGCGCTCAAGGGCCCCTGTGTGGAAACCCTCAGGCTGACGTCCCGGTTTCCCGACGTCTTCGTGACGGACGCCGAGGTCCTCCAGAAGTTGCTGCACGGGTATCTGGCGCCGGACCTGCGGGCCGCCGGCCTGCCGGTCCTCGGCGCCTTCGCCGGCCTGATGCGGGGCCGGGTCGTGCCGGTCACCGGCGACGATCTGCTGGCGGCGCGGGAACTGGCCGATCGCACGACCGGGGTGAGCGCGCGCGACCTCGTGCACGCGGCGGTCATGGGCCGGGTGGGCTGCACACGGGTGGTCTCCGCCGACCGCGACTTCGACCGGCTGCCGAGCTTGCGCCGCCTCGATCCATCCGCGGTACAGGTGTGGGGGGCCATGCTCCTGGCGTGAGCCCAGGCGGCCCGGGAACAAGATGGGGCGGCGCGACGCAGATCGCGCCTGCGCTCAGCTCGCCAGCAGGCGGACGTGTCGGGGTCCAGGCTCCTGGTGTGAGCCCAGGCGGCCCGGGAACCCCATGGCTGGTGCCACGCAGGGCACACCGCGCTCAGGTCGCCAGCAGGTGCGCGTGTCGGGGTCCAGGCTCCTGGCGTGAGCCCCAGGCCACCCCGGAACCACATGGGGTGGCGCGACGCGGGCCGCGCCTGCGCTCAGCTCGCGAGCAGGTGCACGTGTGTGGGGGCCAACCTTCTGGCGTGAGCCCAGGCGGCCCAGGAACCACATG
>DAHVAF010000294.1 GCA_027314765.1 Clostridia bacterium
GGGAAGGCGATGACACGCGTCGTCTCCGGGACTCGGGGCGGCCCGCGGCGGCGAGCCGCGGCGCGGCGGCCCGGCGACCGAGCCGGGCGGGCAGGGCGAGGAGGGGCGGCATGATCGCCATCGAGGGCGCCTACGTGCTGACGATGGACGGGCCGGACATCGCGGCCGGGACGGTGCTCGTCGGCGACGACGGGGCCATCGCCGCCGTCGGGGCGCAGGGAGCGGTCGCCGTCCCACCCGGCGCCACCACCGTCAGGGCCGCTGGCCATGCCCTCCTGCCGGGCCTCGTGAACTGCCACAACCACGCGGGCATGGCCCTGCTGCGCGGCTACGGGGCCGACCTGCCGCTGCGGCGGTGGCTGGAGGACAGGATCTTCCCGGCCGAGGCGCGCCTGCGCAGTGACGACGTCTACTGGGGGACGCTGGCGGCCGCGGCCGAGATGCTGCGCGGCGGCACGACCTGCTTCGCCGACATGTACTTCTTCGAGGACGAGGCGGCGCGCGCCGTGGACGATGCTGGCATGCGCGCCGTGCTCAGCCGCGGCCTGGTGGTCCTCGACCCCGCCGCCGCCGCCAAGCTCGCCGAGGCCGAGGACTTCTGCCGCCGCCACCAGGGCGCCGCGGGCGGCCGCATCACCACCATGATGGCGCCCCACGCCGAGTACACCTGCCCCGAGCCCTACCTGCTGGAGATCGACGCCGTCGCCCGCCGCCTCGGCCGCCCCCTGCATGTCCACGTGGCCGAGACCGCCGCCGAGGTGCAGGGCTCCCGCGACCGCCATGAGGGCCGGAGCCCCGTGCGCTACCTGCACGACCTCGGCCTGCTGCGCCCCGGCACGCTTGCCGCTCACTGCGTCCACGTCGACGCCGATGACATCGCCCTGCTGGTCGCTTCCGGCGCCGCCGTGTCCCACAACCCCGCCAGCAACTGCAAGCTGGGATCCGGCGTCGCACCCGCGGCCAGGCTCCTGACGGCGGGCGCCCACGTCGGCCTGGGCACGGACGGTCCCGCCAGCACGGACTCCCTCAGCATGTGGGAGACCATGCGCCTGGCCGGCTGGCTGGCGAAGGCGGCGGGCCAGGACGCCGCCGCCCTGCCGGCGCGCACGCTCCTGCGCTGGGCCACGCGCGACGGCGCCGACGCCCTGGGCCTGGGCGGGGTCTGCGGGCGGATCGCCCCCGGGCTGCGCGCCGACCTCTGCCTGGTGGACCTGCGCGCGCCGCACCTGCAGCCGTGCGCGGACGTGCCGGCGGCCCTGGTGTACGCGGCGACGGCGGACGACGTGGCGAAGGTCTGGGTGGACGGAGTGCCGGTCGCCGAGGGCGGCGCGCCAAGCCGCATCGACACGGGGCGCGCGCTCGCGGAGTGCGCGGTGCGCATGCGCCGGCTGATTGAGCCGTGATGCACCTGCGAATTCGTGCAGGCGCGGCGTACGCCGCGCCCAAATTGTCGTTGTACCAGGCGTGCGCGCGGGGGAGACTCGCGCTTACCATCCGATGAGCCTGCGCGGCCCATTCAGCTCGCGTGCGTGCATCGTGTGCGGCCGGGAGAACGAGGCCGGCCTCCGCCTCGCCTACTGGGCCGGGGATCAGGCATCGCGCGCCGAGTGGGTCGTCGAACCGCGGTACTGCGGCATCCCCGGGTTTCTGCACGGCGGGCTGATCCTCGCCCTGCTGGACGACGCGATGTGGTACGCGGCGTACGGCGAGGGGGCCTTCACCATGACGGCGGAGGCCACCGTACGCTATAGGGCCCCCGTGCGGTCGGGGCAGGCGGTGGCGGCCCTGGGGCGGGTGGAGGGGCGATCTGGCCGCCTGTGGCGGCTGGCGGCCGAGCTGCGCGACGCCGAGACGGGCGCGGTGCTGGCGGCGGCCAGCGGCAAGTTCCTGGAGGTGCCGCCCGCGGAGCTGGGGATGCAGGGTGAGCAGTGACGCCATCGTCGTGGGCGGCCTGGTGCTGCTGGGCGGGCTGGTATGGCTCTGGCACATGACGTTCTCCGTCGACCCGCGGATCCACCCGCACCCGTTCGTGCTGCGGTGGCTGGAGCCGCGCTGGGAGCGCTGGGACGACCTCGACTGGGAGATCAAGATGCGGATCTTCCGGCGGCGACAGGTCGTGAACTGGGCCTTCGTGATCCTGGTCATGGCCCTGCTGGTGGTGCTGTTCGGGCTGGCGGCGCGAAGCGCCGCCCCTCCGTCCCAGCCGGCCGTGGCCGCGGCAGCCCCGGTGGTCACGCTCGCGGTCAACGGCGATCCGTTTGGCGTGGCCGTCACGCCGGACGGGAAGTACGCCATTGTGACGCTGACGTCGACCGGCGACGTGGCGCTCTACAGCCGGCCGGGGTACAAGCTGGTGCGCACGGCACACATCGGCGGCAGTCCGCTGGGGTTGACGCTCACGGCGGGGGGCAGGGTGGCCCTGGTGACGGACAGCGCCGCCCGCGGAGCCGGCCAGCTGGTGGCGCTGGCGGTGCCGTCCCTTGACACCTTGGGGAGCACCACCGTCGGCATCGGGCCGATCGAGGTCGCCGTCACGCCCGACGGGCACACGGCGTATGTGAGCGACGAGTACGAGAACTCCGTCTCCGTCATCGACCTGCCGGCAGCTGGGAAGCCCTGGCCAGCCAGTGCGACGGGGATCATCCAAGTTGATCCCTACCCTGTCGGCTTGGCGGTCTCCCCGGACGGGAAGCGGCTGTATGTCACCTGCGAGCGGGGCGGCCTGCTTGTCTACTCCACCGCCAGTGACACCCTCGTGAACTCGGTCGACTCCGGGTCGCAGTCCGTGCGCGTGGTGCTTGGCGACGCAGGGCGCGTGGCCTGGGTGACGGTGCGGGGCGAGAACGCGCTCAAGGCCTACAACGCCCTGACGCTGGCGCCGCTGGGCCAGGTGGCGGTCGGCACGCAGCCGGTGGGCGTCGCCCTGATCGACGGCGGGGCTGTGGCGGCCGTGGCGGACTCCGCGCGGTTTGTGCGGCCGCCGCAGCCGTCCCAGGTGACGTTCGTCTCGACGGCGGCGGTGCTGGCGGGTCGCCCGGCCGTGATCGGCACCGTGCCGGGCGGCCTGTTCCCCCGCGAGTTCGCGCTGACGCCGCACGGGCGGCAGCTCCTGCTGACGGAGTTCAACTCGCAGGAGGTCGCGGTGTTCGACGCGGCCGACCTGCCTCGGGTATGATGGCCGCATGAGCCTGCCGCTTTTGCTGGACGTCTCCGCGGAAGGGGTCACTGTGCCCATTTCGCGCTGAGGGCAGCCCCCTCGGCGAGGGGGATGTCCTGCGGTGGGAGTTCTGCTTGTCGGAGATGCCTGCGCCGTCCTCGGGTCCTACTTCCAGATCGTCGCCCTGGCCGCACTCGCCTACGACCTGACGCGGTCGGTCGCCGTCATGAGCCTGCAGTTCGGGGCCGCGGCCCTGGCCGGGCTGGTGCTGTCGCCCGCCGTCGGGCGCTGGATCGACCGCCTGCCCGACCGCCGGCGCGCCATGATCGCCGCCGACCTCGGCCGCGCCGTGCTGGCCGTGGCCCTGGCGCGGTCGGGGGCGGCGTGGGAGCTGATCGGCCTCGCCGGCCTGTCGGCGGTGGGGCAGGTCGTCTTCTTCACAGCGCGGGGCGCGTTTTTGGTGGAGGCAGTTGGCCGCGACGGCGTGGGCCGCTGGAACGGCGTGCGGGCCATCACGGCCGGCGCGGCGCGGCTGGTGGGGCCGCTCGTCGCCGGCGTGGTGGCTGCGCGCTACGGGGCGGAGGTCGCCTTCCTCGTCAACGCGGCGACGTTCGTGATGTCGGCGGGCGCGACGGCCCTGGTGCGGGCCACCGGCCGGCGTGTCGCGCCGGGGGGGCGGGCCGCGGCGCTGCGGGTGGACCCGGCGCTGCGCGAGGTGCTGGTGGTGCAGGGCTGGGCGCAGCTGGGCCAGTGGCTCGTGAACACCGCGTGGCTGGTCTGGGTCCAGGCCGTGCCCTTCGGCGGCACCGCCGTGATGGGGACGGGGATGGCCCTGTTCGAGGGCGGCTCGCTGGCGGCCGGGGCCTGGCTGCTGCGGGCGGGCGGGCGGCCGCGCCTGGGCTGGCTGCGGGCCGCCGCGCTGGGTGAGGCGGTGACGTGGTGCCTGTACCTGCTCTGCCACACCACGGCGGCGCTGCTGGCGCTGTCGGCGGCCGAGGGGATCTGCGCGTGGGCCGTCAGCACCTTTGCCCTGACGCTGATGCAGCAACGCGCGCCGGACGAGCGGCTGGGCGGCGCGCTCGCCCTCAGCAGCCAGGTGGACGGCGCGGGCCGCCTGGCCGGAACGCTGGCCGCGGGACCGCTGCCCGTCCCCGGGGTGTTCGCCATCGCGGCCGCCGTGACGGGGGCCGCGATCGGGGTGCCGGCAGCCTCCGCGGCGCTGGCGAGCGGCCAGGGGTAGGCCGGGCGGGCCGTGCGCAGCCGGCCCGCTACCGCCTGCGGCCAGGTCCCCCCGCCCGGCCTCCGCCGGGATGGCGCCCTGGCACCCAGTGGGGCGGATGTTCGGCGGCTGGCGGCGGATCGCGCCTCCGGCTACAGGTCAGGGCAGGGGTTGGACGTGCTCGCCCGCAGTGGCTTACCTGTCCTCGTCCGCCGCGTGATCCCGTCGTAGATCGCGTCGACCCACCGGGGCCCGGCCGGCGCCTCCATGCCCAGCCGGCGCAGCACCGCCAGGCTGACCAGGAAGGCGAGCCCGGCGAAGAAGATGGCGTGCCAGACCACGAACGTGAGGCCCATGACCGGCACCAGCCGGTCTTCGGCCTGCGCCCAGGTCCCGAGTCCATTCATCCAATGCGCAAGGGCCGGTATGCCGGAGGCCAGGGCCGACGCGCCCTGGACCGCCGCGCCGATGGATGCCGCCATGCCCTTGAAGAAGGTGTTGCCGAACAGGACGACCGTGGCCGTCAGCACGACGGCCATGGCCACCGCGTCCGCCGCAAGGCCGGCGAGCGCGACGACCCAGAACGGCCGGCGGCTGCGCACGGTGGCGCCGAGCGCCAGGCCGATGCAGGCGGGCGGCCCCATGGTGATGACCGCCGCAAAGGGGCCGGCCAGGGCCCCCATGACCAGCGCCGCGACCGCTGCGACCATGACGCCGGACCTCGGTCCGAGCCGGACGGTGGCCACCATGACCGGAATGGGCGCCAAGATCCGCGCAAAGGGCTCCGGTCCCGGCGCGATCTGGAGATAGAGCAGCACGGCCGTGATCGCCGCCAGCAGACCGCCGAGCACCACGCCGCGGACGGACTCGGACCCTCCGGACGGACGCGCCATCGCCACCGCCTCCCACCGACTGCCCACCACGGCGCCGCTCCGCCCTCGCCCCGCCAGCCGAGGGAGACATTCGCGGCACTCCTTAGAGTTCCTCTAAGGTTTCCAGCCAGCCTACGCGAATCGGCGCGCGGGCGGTTAAGGCACCAGCACGGCGGCGCCGTGCACCGTGCCTTCCCTCACCTGGCGCAGGGCCTCGTTGGCCTGCTCCAGGGGCAGGACATCCGTCTCCGCGAGGATCGGGATCTCCGCCGCCAGGCGCAGGAACTCCTCGCCGTCGCGCCGCGTGGCGTTGCACACGCTCCGCACCGCCCGCTCCCGATACAGCAACTCGTAGTTCATGGCCGGGACCTCGTCGAGGTGGATGGCGTTGACGGCCAGGGTGGCGCCGGGGCGCATGCAGGCCAGGGCCCGCGCGATCACGGCGCCGGCGGGGGCGAAGGTGACGGCGGCATCGAGGAGCGCCGGCGGGTCGGCGGTCCCGGCCCACGCCGCACCCAGGCGCAGCGCCAGGTCGCGATGCGCGGCGCCCCGGCTGAAGGCGAAGACCCGGCAGCCCCAGTGCAGGGCGACCTGCAGGGCCAGGTGGGCGGAGGCGCCGAAGCCGAACAGGCCGACGGTATCGCCTGGCTGCACGCCGGCGAGGCGCAGCGAGCGGTAGCCGATGATGCCGGCGCAGAGCAGGGGCGCCGCCTGCAGGTCGGCCATCCCGGCCGGCAGCGGGTAGACGAACGCCGCCGGCGCGACGGCATACTCCGCGTAGCCGCCATCCGCGCTCCAGCCGTTGAAGGTGGCGTCCGGGCAGAGGTTCTCCAGGCCGCGGCGGCAGAGGTCGCACGCTCCGCAGGCCTGGCGCAGCCACGCGACACCCACCCGCGCGCCGACGCCCGGGCTCTGGACGGCGGGACCCCGCGCATCCACCGTGCCGACGATCTGGTGGCCCGGGATGAGGGGCGACCTGCCAAGCGGCTGGTCGCCGTCCACGATGTGCAGGTCGGTCCGGCAGACCGCGCACGCGGCGACGCGGATGCGGACCTCGTCCGGGCCCGGGTCGGGCCGCGGCACGTCCTCCAGCCGCAGGGGCTGCCCCGCGGCGTGCAGGCGCATCGCCTTCAATCGCCGGCCTCCAGGCCGGTCAGGCCGCGCATGCCCTGGATGTCGCCGGCGAGGCACCGCTGCAGGAAGCAGCCGCAGCGAAGCTGGGTCGAGCGGCGCCCGGTTGGAGCAAGCCGCGAGACCTGCAGCGAGCGCATCCGCGTGGCGGCCGCGAAGTGGGGGGCCTGCACGCGGCCGACGACCGGGTCGGCCTCCGGCAGGGCCGCCAGGAACTCGCCCGGGCCGCGCGCGACGTGGACCTCGACGCCGTGGGGGGCCTGCACCGGGTCTTGCGTGAAGGGCTCGGAGCAGAGCATGACCGGCATCAGTACCCCGCCTCCGCATCGACAAGGTTGCGCAGCGGCTCGCCGCCAAGGTACCGGCGAAGATTCTCCGCCACCAGCGCGTGCACCCTGCCCAGCCGGTCGCGCTGGTGCCCGCCGAGGTGCGGGGTGATGATCGTGCGGGGCGCGCGCCAGAGCGGGTGGTCCGCCGGCAGCGGCTCCGCGCCGAAGACGTCAAGGCCCGCCCCGCCGAGGTGCCCGGAGGCCAGGGCCGCGCCCAGGGCGTCCTCGTCGGCCGTCGGGCCGCGGCCCACGGTGACGTAGAGGGCGCCCGCCGGCAGGGCGGCGAAGGCGGCGGCGTCGAACATGCCGCGCGTGCCGGCGGTGAGGGGCAGAGAGTTGGCGACGGCGTGCACGCGCGGCAGGGTCCGCAGCAGGTCGGCCGGACCGATGACCTCGTCCGCGCCGGGATCCACGGCCGCATGGCGCTTCAGCGCGATCACGCGCATGCCGCAGGCCCGGGCGCGGGCGGCGATGCCCTGGCCGACGGCGCCGAAGCCAGCCGCCAGCAGGGTGCGGCCCGCCAGCTCGCCGACGCCGGCGATCCGCTCCCAGCGCGCCCCCTGCTGGCTGTGGACGCAGTCCGCCAGCCCGCGGGACAGGGCGAGCAGCAGCATCAGCGCGTGGTCGGCCATGGTGTTCGCCTGCTCGTGGATGTTGGTCACGATGACGCCGCGGGCGGCCAGCTCGCGCAGCGGCACGCTCTCGACGCCGGTGAAGGGGACCTGGAGCCAGCGCAGGCGGGGCGCGGCGGCCAGCTCGGCGGCGGTGACGCGGCCGACGGCGATCTCGGCCTCCGGCAGCCCGGCCCGCCAGGCGGCCGCATCGGTGGCCACGACGACGGTGGTGCCCTGCAGGGCTTCCACCTGCTCCGGGGAAAAGGGCATCGAGCAGAGAAGGAGCGGCAAGCGACAAACCTCCGTTGCTGGGCGGGATGGGATTGGGCCTTCTGTTCCTGGCGCGCCACGGCCTCACCGGATACAACCACGAGGGCCGCTACCAAGGGCAGCGTGACGTTCCGCTCACCCCGGAAGGCGTAATCCAGGCGCGCCGCCTCGCGGCGCGCCTGCACGATGTCGCCTTCGACGCGGCCTGGTCCTCGGACCTCTCGCGGGCCAGCGACACCGCCGCCGCGGTCGTGTCGGCCTGCGGCGGGCCGGCGCTCCTGACCGACCCCGGCTTCCGCGAGATGGACTACGGCCTCTGGGAGGGGCTCACCTTCCGCGAGGCGGCGCAGGCCCACCCGAACGCCTGGCACGAGTATCAATTCGGGGGCGACGATGCGGGCGCGCCGGGCGGCGAGACCATCGCGCAGGTGGCCGAGCGATGCCGCGCGACGTTCGACCGGCTCTGGGACGACGGGCTCGACCGCGTGCTGCTCGTGGCGCACGGGGCTGTGCTGAAGCTGCTGCTGCTCGACCTGATCGGGGCGGACCGCGCGCTGCGGCGCCACATCGTCATCGACAACTGCAGCCTGACGCTGCTGCGCTACGGCGGGCGCACGCGGCCGCGGATCCTGGTCATGAACGACACCTCACATCTCGCGGGGCCGGCGGGCGCGCCGTGAGCGGGCCTGGCGGCAGCGGAGCCGGCGGCAGCGCGTTCGGCGGCGCCGGTGCGTTTGTGGCCTTCGACTGCGAGACCAGCGGGCTCGACGCGGCCAACGACAGCCTGCTTCAGCTGGCGGCGGCGCGGATCGTGGGCGGCCAGGTGGAGGACGAGTTCGCCACGCTGGTCCGCTACACGGCGCCCCTGCCCGTGGGCGTGGCCCGGCTCACGGGCCTCGACCCGGCCGAGCTGGCCGTGGCGCCGCCGCTGGCGGAGGCGGCGGCCGGCTTTCGCGCGTTCGCGGGCGAGCTTCCGCTCGTCGCGCATAATGCGCCGTTTGACGTGGCGTTTCTGCAGGCTGCCCTGAAGAAGTGCGGGTTGCCGGCCTGGGACGGCACCGCGTACGACACCTACGCCCTGGCGCGGCTGCTCGCGCCGCTGCAGCCGAGCTTCCGGCTGGGCGAGCTGGCGGCGCGCTACGGCCTGGAGCTGTCGCAGGCGCACGACGCCCTGCACGACGCGCGGGCGACCGGCCTGCTGTTCGTGGCGCTCGTCGAGGCGCTGGGGCGCATGTCCACCCCGCTGCTCGCCACGCTGGAGTTCCTGCAGCGGCCGGCCGGCGATGCGACCTGGTCGCTGCTGGCGGAGACGCTGGCCGCCCGGGGCGGCGGCGGGCTGCGCCAGACCGTGCTGGCGGCCGCGTTGACGGGGCGGGGGCGGCCGAACGGAAGCGGCGGTGGTGGTGCCGGCGCCCCGCCGTCCGACGGCTTCACGGCCGTCCGCGACCGCCCCGCGCTCGACTTCGACCGCTTCGAGCCCGACGCGCTTGAGGCGATGCTGGCGCCCGGCGGGCCCGTGGCGGAGGTCCTGCCCGACTTCGAGCCGCGCCAGGTCCAGGTCAGGATGCTGCGGGCCGTGGCCCGCGCGCTGGCCTCCGGCCGCCACCTGCTGGTCGAGGCGGGGACCGGCACCGGCAAGAGCCTGGCCTACCTGCTGCCCGCCCTGGCCTGGGCCCGCGCCCACGAGGTGCCTGTTGTCGTCGCGACGCACACGATCAACCTGCAGGAGCAGCTCTTCGAGAAGGACATCCCCCTGCTGGCGCGCGCCGTCGGCAGCCCCGTGCGCGCCGCGCTGATGAAGGGCCGCGGCCACTACCTCTGCCTGAAGACGTGGTCCGAGACGCTGGAGGAGCCGCCCGCGGTCGACGAGGCGCCGCTGCTGGCCCGGATCGCCGCCTGGCTGGCCGAGACGGTGACGGGCGACCGCGGCGAGCTCGACCTCTTCGGCGAGGACGAGGAGCGCTGGTACGCGCTCTCCACCGACGCCGTGGCCTGCACCGGCCGCCGCTGCCCCTGGTATGGCCAGTGCTTCTTCTTCCAGGCGCGGGCGCGCGCCGACGTCGCCGAGGTCGTGGTCGTCAACCACGCCCTGCTGCTGACCGACCTGAAGAGCGGCGGCCGCATCCTCCCCGAGCACCGCCACGTGGTCGTCGACGAGGCCCACCACCTCGACGAGGAGGCGAGCATCCACCTCGGCGAGACCCTGTCGGAGCGGCGCTGCATGGAGTTCCTGGGGAGCCTGGACCGCACGCGGGGCCCGCTCGGCGCCGCGCGCCAGACCCTGCGGATCGCGGGGGGACTGGCGGACGACGGCCCGCGGGCGGATGGCCTGCGCCGGCTCGGCCAGATGCAGTCGCAGGTCGCCGCCGCGCTCGCGGCGGCGTCCGAGGCCTTCACCCAGTGGCGCCAATGGGCACGGCCAAGGGTGGGGTGGGGCAGCGGCGGCTGGGCGACCGTCCGCATCGAGCCGCGGCAGGGGGAGGGCGGCTGGCCGGCGGTGGCCGAGGCGGGCGGTAACCTGCGCCTGCTCCTGAGCGAGCTGCAGCGGGCCCTTTCGGCCCTGGGCCGCGACGTCGAGGAGGACGACGGCCAGGTGGCGGCCGAGCTCGCGGAGTCCGCCGGGCGCGCCGGCGAGCTCGCGGCGGGCGTGCAGCTCTTCCTGACCGGCCAGGACGGCTGGGTGACGTGGCTGGAGGCGCCGGTGCGCCGGGGCGGTTCCCTTGGCGCGCTGCAGCTGCGGGCGGCGCCCGTCGAGCCCGGCCCGCTGCTGGCCGACAACCTCTTCGGCGCGCGCGACACCGTCGTCATGACGTCCGCCACGCTGGCCGTCGCCGGCTCGTTCCAGTACGTCGCGGGGCGGCTGGGCCTTTTGCTGGACCGCGACCGCTACGACGCCGTCGCTCTGGCCTCGCCCTTCGACTTCAAGGACCAGGCCCTGCTGGCGATCGTCAACGACCTGCCCGACGTGCGCGAGCCGGACAGCTTCGCCCGGGGGCTGACGGACTTTCTGCGCCGGCTGCTGACGGCGACGGGCGGCCGCGGGCTGGTGCTCTTCACGAGCAACCGCATGCTTCGGTCCGTGTACGGCGCGCTGAAGCCGGCCCTGGAGGCGGCTGGCATCTCCGTGCTGGGCCAGGGCCTGGACGGCAGCCGCGGCCGGCTGGCGGCCGCCCTGCGCGAGGGCGGGGCCACGGTGGTGCTGGGCGCCGCCAGCTTCTGGGAGGGTGTCGACGTGCCCGGCGAGGCCCTGTCGTGCGTGGTGGTCGCCCAGCTGCCGTTCTGGGCCCCGGACATCCCGCTCGTGCAGGCCAGGAGCGAGGCCGTGGCCGCCGCCGGCGGCTCGGCGTTCCGCGACCTGGCCCTGCCGCAGGCCGCCCTCCGCTTCAAGCAGGGCTTCGGCCGCCTGATCCGCTCGGGCTCCGACCGCGGCGTGGCCGTCGTCTGCGACCGGCGCCTGGCGACCAGCGACTATGGCAAGGTGTTCATCAGCTCGCTGCCGGGGCCGCGGGTCTTCCCGGGCGGGCAGGAGGCTGTGCTGGAGCGGGTGCGGGGTTTTTTTGGGGTGGCGCGACCTGAATGACGCACGCCGATCGCATCCTGGCTTTTCTAGGCGGGCGGCCAGGCCGCTGGTTCGACGATGACGAGTTGAGTGCAGCCCTGCGGATCCAGCCCCGGCAGACAGTGAATCAGGTGTGCCGGCGCCTGGCCGCGGAGGGCCGCATTGTCCGCGAGCGGCGAGACGGCAAGGTCCACAACGCCGCACTTTCTCCCGTCAACGCCGCGCCCGTGCCACACCTGGGCCCGCCTCGGCGCGTCGAACCCGACCGGCCGGAGGCCACATCCCTGCTTCATCGCTGTGCGGATGCCCTGGTGAAGCGAGGCCTGGCGCAGGCGGCCGCGCGCCTGCGAGGGGCCGCGGAGGCTGGAGATGCAAGGCAGGCAGTGACATCGTGCCGGTGGGTCGTGGAGCGCTTGCTCGTCGCTGGGGGATCGGCCAACCTTGCGGTGGCCATTGACCGTTGGGCTTCCGCGCCAGGGGCGGACGCCGCCCTCGTGCGAAGTCACATGCACACCGTCCGTGTGCTGGGCAATGAGGCGGTGCACGGGACGGCCGCGGTGGGGTGGGCGGACGTTCGAGTGGCGGCGGGTGCCCTCCTGCAGGTTCTGGCTGGGCTCAGTTGCTGAATGGCAGAGGCAGCCCCGCCGTCTGCCACAGCAGGATCCCGTTCAGCAGGCAGATGATGCAGGCACCGGCGACGGCCACGAAGTTCGACAGCCGGCTGTTGGCCATGGCGCCCATGATGCCGCGGCGGCGCGTGAACATCGCCAGGCTGATCACGGGGAAGGGCAGGGCCAGGCTCAGGATCACCTGGCTCATGATCAGCGTTGCCGTGGGGTTGAGGCCCAGGGCCACCACGATCACCGTCGGGATCATCGTCACGAGCCGCCGCACCCAGATCGGGATGCGGAAGCCCACAAACCCCTGCATGATCACCTGGCCGGCCATGGTGCCCACGACCGAGCTGGACATGCCCGAGGCCAGCAGGGCCGTCAGGAACACGCCGGCCGCGGCTGTGCCGAGGAGCGGGGTCAGGGTCTGGTAGGCCGTCGTGATGTCGGCCACGTTGGCATGGCCCGTGGCGTGAAAGACGGCCGCGGCCATGAAGAGGATGGCCATGTTGATCAGGCTGGCGATGCCGAGGGCCACCACCACGTCGATCAGCTCGAAGCGGTGGATGCGGGTGGCCTCCTCCGGCGAACGCGGCACGATACGGCCCTGGGTGAGGCCGGAGTGCAGGTACACGGCGTGCGGCATGATGGTGGCGCCCACGATGCCCACCATCAGCAGGACGCTGTTCGGGCCGCCGAGCCAGGGAATCACGGAGTGGCGGGCGATGGCGCCGAAGTCGGGGCGCGCCAGGATCGTCTCGACCGCATACGCGGCGATGATGACGCCGACCAGCGTCCCGATGAGGATCTCGAGGGGCCGGAAGCCGTATCGGTCCAGCATCAGCATGGCGTAGGTCGCCAGGCCGACAAGCAGCACGGCGATCATCAGCGGCAGGTGGAACAGCAGCTCGAGGCCGATCGCCGCGCCGAGAAACTCGGCCAGGTCCGTGGCCATGGCCGCGATCTCCGAGACGATCCAGAACACGATGGCGGTGCGGTGGGAGAACTGCTCGCGGCAGACCTCCGGCAGGTTCTTGCCCGTGGCGATGCCCAGCTTGGCCGAGAGGTTCTGGTAGAACATGGCGAGGGCGCCGGTCAGCAGGACGACCCACAGCAGGTTATAGCCGTACTCGGCCCCGGACTGGATGTTCGTGGCGAAGTTGCCGGGGTCCATGTAGGCGATCGAGGCGATGACGGCGGGGCCGATGAAGGGGATGACCGCGCGCAGGCCGCGGCGCCTGCCATCGAGGGCGTCCCGGGCGGCGGCAACCGTGCGGCTCTCCTGCTGCAGCGCGCCCGTCGTGGCCAAGGCTCACCCGCCGTAGTTGAGAATGGTTCTCAACAAGGACAGTACCGGCGGGCGCGGCGACTGTCAACCAGGGCCATCATAACGCATGCGCCGCCACCCGGGCCCGTACACTCCCGCGGGGGTGGTCGCCGGGTGAAGGCCCTCCGCAGCCTGCTGGGCGCCGCCGCCCTGCTGCTGGGCGGCTTCGCCGTGGTGTGGCTGAGCCACGTGCCGGCGCCATGGCCCGTCCTGGCGGCGGCCGCCGCCCCTGCCCCGCTGGACGTGCGCGCCGACTTCCTGGCCGTGGGGCGCGGGCATGCGGTCCTGGTGCGCGCCGACGGCGCTGCTGTGCTCATCGACGGCGGCGCGCCGGAGGCCGGCCAGCCGCTGGTGGACTGGCTCCGGGCGCAGGGGGTGGACCGGCTGGCGGACGTCGTCGTCACCTCGCCGACGGACGAGGCGACCGGCGGGCTGATCCCCGTGCTCGAGTCGCTGCCGGTGGGCCGGCTGCTGGACGGGGGCTGGGCGGCCGACTGCGCCCTCTACCGGTCGCTGCTCGCCCTGGCCGGCCACCGCGCGATCCCCACCCAGCGCCGGGAGCAGGGCGGCACAGTGCAGCTCGGTCCCGGCGTCGCGCTGCAGGTGCTGCTGCCCCAGGCGGGCCCGCCGCCGGCGGCGAACGAGAGCCTGGTCCTGCGTCTGGTGGCCGGCGGAGTCGCCATGCTGCTCCCGGGGGAGATGGGCGCGACGCAGGAGGCGCAGCTGCTGCGGGCGGCCTCGGGCGGCCAGCTGCGGGCACAGGTGCTGGAGGTGCCGCGCCATGGTGGGCCGGGCAGCGTGGGCGCCGGCCTGCTCGAGTCCGTGCGGCCGACGGTGGCCGTCGTCGAGGTCCCCGAGAATGACCCGTCTCTGCCGGACGCCGCCGCCATGGGCCGGCTCGCGGCCGCCGGCGTGGCCGTTCTCCGCAGCGACCTGCACGGCAGCGTCGCCCTGACCACGGACGGGACCCACCTCGACATTCGTCTGGTCCCGTCGCCGAACCCCGTGGCGTTTGAGCCGCGCCTGGCGCCGGTGCTATCCTGCTTCCAGGGGGCCTAAGCTCACCGGCGTGCGCGTTCTCCTCACCAATGACGACGGGGTCGGGGCCCCGGGCCTCGCCGCCCTCTGCCTGGCGCTGCAGGCACGCCCCGGCATGGACGTCACGGTCTCCGCCCCGGAGCGCGAGCGGAGCGCGATCGGCCACGCCATCACCCTGCACAAGCCCCTGCACGCCAACCCGGCCGAGATCGCGGGCGCCACCTGCCCGATCTGGTCGGTGAGCGGGACGCCGGCCGACAGCGCGAAGATCGCCGTGCTGGCCCTGATGCCGCACCGCCCCGACCTCGTGATCTCCGGGATCAACCGCGGCGCCAACGTCGGCGCGGACGTCATGTATTCCGGGACCGTCTCGGCGGCGCTGGAGGGCACGCTGATGGGCATCCCCAGCCTCGCCGTCTCCCTGGAGGGCTTCGAGGGCCTCGACTACACCGATGCCAGCGTCTTCGTGGCGGAGATGGTCGAGCGGCTGGCCGCCGCCCCGCTGCCGGCTGGCGATCCCTACCTTCTGAACGTGAACGTGCCCACGCGGCCGCGCGCCGAGTGGGCGGGCGTGGCCGTCACGCGCCTCGGCCTGCGCTACTACGACGACATCATCGACAAGCGCCAGGACCCCCGCGGACGCACGTACTACTGGCTGGCGGGCGAGGTGCGGGACCACAGCGCCCACCCGGCCGAGGCGGGCACGGACATCTGGGCCCTGGCCCAGGGCATGGTCTCGATCACGCCCGTACGCTTCGCCCTGACGGACGAGGGCGTGCGGGCGGCCCTGCAGCCCTGGGCGGACAGGTTGGTCTAGGTTCGCGTCACCCGGGACCGGTGGGCTGCCAGGTAGTCTAAGCCCGGTGGGTGCGCAACGGGGTGCCGGAACGGGCCGGTCGAGCGCAGCACGGAGCGCACGGCGGCGCTGTGGCCCTGGTATCGCGGGATGATCTCCAGGTGGTCGCCGAGCGTGAAGTAACCCAGCTCGAACAGCGGATCGTGAAAGCGACATAGGCAGAGGACGTTGGCGAGGTCGCCACGGCCACTTGGGCAATCCGCCCACCGCGCGATGTGGCTCGCCACCAGGAGAGGCTCTTCACTCACGTCGCAAAAGGCGCAGGTGCACCGGTAGTTCAGCAGCGCGAGCCGTCGCAGTCGCTCCTGGCCCCGCCGCAGCCGTCGCTGGGCCACGGTGTCCGTGGCCGGAAGCTGTCCGAGCCGAAGCCGGCCCGCGCGGATGGCTTCGTCGATGGTCTGTTCGGGCAGCTCCAGCGCCTCAACATCCACGGGCTGCTCGGCGAGGAGGTAGCGGCCGGGGGTCACGAACAACAGCAGGCCCTCGTCGCGCAGCTCCTGCAGGACGCGGCTCAGCGT
The DNA here is from genome assembly GCA_027314765.1 of Clostridia bacterium. Taxonomy (GTDB): domain Bacteria; phylum Bacillota; class Sulfobacillia; order RBS10-35; family JAJYVM01; genus JAJYVM01. The sequence goes on from DAHVAF010000294.1 coordinate 15,502, forward strand.
CTGCCCTGGCGTGTCGCCGCGGGTGTCTGTCGCGGCGCCCACGCGGCTCAGCTCCTCGGCGAGCAGGCGCTGCCGGTCGATGATTGGCCCGTGCCGCGCCGCATAGCGGCGCAGGCCATCCAGAACAGCGTCCCGCCAGGACTGGGGATCCGTCGCCACCCCTCCCAGCGGCGGCTCTTCACAGACAGGGGCATCCTTTCCTGCCGATGAGCCAGTACCCCCAGCGTCACCGCAGCTGCCAAGCCCCGCATGAACGCGGCGCCGCAGGGCGCCGCGCCCGGATGATCTTCGGTGATCGGGGCCCCTCGGGCCGCATACGCCTGCGGTCGAAGGGTGGTGTCGTCATGCCGCGTGAGGGGTGGGCGCTCGCAAGCGGCGCGGGCGGCAGCGGGTTGCAGGCGCGGGCGGTGGCGGTCGGGGTCGTCTGCACGGTCATCATCAGCCTCTGCCTGTCGGCGGCGCTGGCGCTCGCCGTCTACATCGGGGCGCTCGGCGAGGCCCAGGCGGGCAGCCTCCTCTTTTACACGGGGCTCCTCAGCCTGGCGGCCGGGGCGGCGTATGGGGCGCGCCGGGCCGAGACGCTCGGCTGGGCGCACGGACTGCTGGTCGGCCTGGTGTATGTGCTTGTCGCCACGGCGTTCGGGGCGCTCTTCCTGCCGGGCGGGATGACGGGGGCGTTCCTGCCGCGGTTGCTGCTGGGGCTGGGCGTCGGCGCGGCGGGCGGGGTGCTCGGCCTGGCCGTCTGAGGCGTCTGCGGGGTGTCTGAGCTGGCCGCCGCTGTCCGCCGCCGTCCGCCGCCGGACCCGCAAATCCATACTGGAAGGGCAAGGCGGGCGGCAGCGGAGGGTGGTCGGGCAAATGGCGGAAACGTATCAGAACTACATCGGCGGACGCTGGGTGCCGGCGCGCGGGGGCGGGCGGCTGCAGAGCCAGGACCCGGCGACGGGCGAGGTCGTCGCGGAGGTCGCGCGCTCGGAGGCGGCCGATGCGGCGGACGCGGTCGCGGCGGCGAAGGCGGCCTTCGACGGCTGGCGGCGCCACCCGGCGCCCAAGCGCGGGGAGATCCTCTTCCGGGCGGCCGAGGCCATGGCGCGCCGCAAGGAGGACCTCGCGCGCCTGATGACGCGCGAGATGGGCAAGGTCATCGCCGAGGCGCGCGGCGACGTGCAGGAGGGCATCGACCTCACCTACTTCATGGCGGGCGAGGGGCGGCGGCTGGCCGGGCAGACCGTGCCGGCGGAGTCGCCCAACAAGTTCGCCATGTCCGTGCGCGAGCCGGTGGGGATCGTGGCGGCCATCACGCCCTGGAACTTCCCCATGGCCATCCCGACATGGAAGATCATGCCGGCGCTGGTCGGCGGCAACACCGTCGTCTTCAAGCCCGCGAGCGACACGCCGGCGCTGGCGTGCGAGCTCGTGCGGATCCTGGAGGAGGCCGGCCTGCCCGGCGGGGTACTGAACCTCGTCACGGGGCCGGGCGGCTCCGTCGGCGACGCGCTCGTGCAGCACCCCGACGTGACGCTGGTCTCGTTCACGGGCTCCACGGAGGCGGGGCGGGCCGTCGCCGTCAAGTGCGCGGACGGGCTGAAGCGCGTGAGCCTGGAGCTGGGCGGCAAGAACGCCATCATCGTCATGGACGACGCCGACCTCGATCTGGCCGTCGACGGGGTGCTGTGGAGCGCCTACGGGACGAGCGGGCAGCGCTGCACGGCCTGCTCGCGCGTGATCGTGCAGAAGGGTGTCGAGCAGGCGCTTTCGGCGCGCCTTTCGGCGCGCATCCACGCGCTTCGGGTGGGCAACGGGCTCGACCCCGCGACGGACGTCGGGCCGGTCATCAACCGGCGGGCGCTGGAGAAGATCGACGAATACGTCCGGATCGGCCGGGCCGAGGGGGCCGAACTGCTGGCGGGCGGCGCGCCCGCGACTGTGGCGACCATGCCCGGCGGCAACTTCTACGCGCCGACGCTCTTTGGTGGCGTGCGCGCCAGCATGCGCATCGCGCAGGAGGAGATCTTCGGGCCCGTCCTCTCCATGATCGCGGTCGAGGACCTGGACGAGGCGGTGCGCGTCAACAACAGCACGGCGTACGGCCTGTCGTCGGCGATCTACACGCGCGACGTGAACCGGGCGTTCACCGCGCTGCGCGAGCTGAGCACCGGCATCGTGTATGTGAACGCCGGAACGATCGGCGCTGAGATCCAGCTGCCCTTCGGCGGAACCCGGGGCACCGGCAATGGGCACCGTGAGGCCGGGACGGCTGCCCTGGACGTGTATACTGAGTGGAAGGCGTGCTACGTCGACTTCAGCGGCCGGCTGCAGCGGGCGCAGATCGACCGGGGGTAGGGCTTGGCCCCCGGGAAGGGCGGGCGCCGCGACCGTTTACGGGGTGGACAGGCCGGCGCGCAGCTGGCGATCGGGCCGCAGCTGGCGGGGAACGGAATATTGCGTGGCGCGCGCGCCCCGTTTTCTCAAGCCGTTTCAACGGAGCGCCATCAGATATGTGCCCACACCACATATGATGGCCAGGCGATGGGTGAACAGCGCGCATTAAATTGTTCCGTGCACATACAATCGGTGGTGCACGGAATGGGTGCGTGAGCGAGCGGGCGCGACTGGGAGCCGAGTCCGGTGGGTCGTCAAGCTCTGGGAGGCTTCGCAATTGTCCGCGCGAGTGCGCGGTGTCGTGCTCCTCCTGACGCTCGTGCTGCTGGTGATCGTCGTGCTGCGCCTGGTCGCGCAGGGCGGCACGCCGGCCTTCTGGCTGCAGAACGTCGCCAGCATGGCGGCGTTTGTGGGGATACCGCTCCTGGTGGCGATCCTCTTGGGCGGGCTGGGCTTGCTCGTCTCACGGCGATTCGGCGGCCGGTAGCCGGAGGCCGGCGCGCAGGGGACGGGGGTGGCGCGGCTGCAGCTCGATGACATCACCGACGTGTTCGCCGATCTGGCGCAGCTGCTGACGCAGTCCATCGTCATGCCGCTGCGGCGGCGCCTGCCCGACCGCCGGCCGCGGCCCGGGGACCACGACGTGTGGGGCGGGCGCGTGCGCGGCACCCTCGTGGCGGCCGGTGGGACCGTCGACGACGAGCTGATCGTGGACATGATCCACCGCGGCGGCGGCCGCCGGGCGCGCGCGCTGGTGCTGCCGGCGGCCCACGTGGACTTCCAGCGGGCCGGCGAGCGCTACATCCGCTACTTCACCCGCTTCGGCATGCAGCGGGCCGAGTCCCTGCCCCTCGCGGCGCGCGAGCAGGCGAACGACCGTGAGGTGGCCGAGCGCATCGCCGCGGCCGACATCGTCTTCCTGGCCGGCGGCGACACCGGCCTGCTGCTGGACGTGCTGGCGGGCACCGCCAGCGAGGCGGCCCTGCGGGAGTGCCTGCGCCGCGGCGCTGTCGTGGCGGCCGCCGGCGCCGCGGCGGGGGCCGTGGGCACCGTTGCGGTGGACTGGAGCGGCGCGCCGGCGGCGGGGACGGGCAGTGGCGCGCCGAGCGCGGGGAGCCCTGGGACGGGGTCCGGGGCGGGCTCCGGGACAGGCGCCGGCACCGTCTCCGCAACGGGCTCCGGGACCGGCGCCGCGACGGGCGCCGCGGCGAGCAACGGCACGGTCGCGGCCGCTCGTCCGGCGGGCGCGCCGGGGACCGACACGTGGCCGGGGGCGGCGGCGAGCAATGGGACGGCCGCGCCCGGCAACGGGCTCGTCGTCGCTGCGGCGGCCGCGCACGGCGTTCGCCCGGGCCTCGGGCTGCTGCCGGGCTGCCTGCTGGATCGCCAGGGCGTGCAGCGCGGCCGCCTCGGCCGCTTCCTGCAGGCGGTGGCCGCCTCGCCGGATGCGGCCTGGGGCCTCGGCCTGGAGGAGGGCTCGGCGCTGGTCATCCAGCCCGGCTGGCTGGTCGAGGTGCACGGGCAGGGGCCCGTGCTCTGCGTCGACGCGCGCCTGCTGCGGCTGCCGATACCCAGCGCCAACGGAACGCACAAGGCCGGCCCGCAGCCCGGCGGGACGCTGGTCTCTCGCGACCCCACGACGCTGCTCGCCGCGGCCGGGGCCCCCGTGCACGTGCTGCCGGCGGGCTGGCGCCTCGACCTCCGCGCGGCGCAGATCCTGCCGCCCGCGCCCCCGGCGGTTCCCGCGCGCACCCGCCGCCGCGGGCAGCCGGAGAGTCGGGGCGGAGGGCCCACCCCAAGCGGCGGCAGCGCCAGCGGGCGCCGATGACGCCGAGCCTCGCCCCCAGCCTGCGCACGATGCTGGCGGACCGCCTGCCCGCCGGCCGCTTCTCCCTCGACCCCGTCGACATCGTCGCGCATGCGTACGACGGCTCCTACCAGACCGCGGCGCCCGAAGCCGTGGCGTGGCCGCGCTCGACCGCCGAAGTGGCCGCCGTCCTGCGCGGGGCCTGGGGGCTGGGCGTGCCCGTCTTCCCGCGCGGCTCCGCCACGGGCCTGGCCGGCGGCTCCGTCCCCCACGGCGGCATCGCCCTGGTCCTCACCGGCCTGGCGCCGGCCCCGGCCATCGACGCGGAGAACGGGCAGGCCGAAGCGGGAGCCGGCGTCACCACGGTGGCACTGCAGGCGGCTGCCGCCGAGCAGGGGTTCCTCTTCCCGCCGGACCCCAGCAGCGCCGCCATGTCGACCCTCGGCGGCAACGTCGCCACCGGGGCGGGCGGCCCGCGGTCGTTCAAGTACGGGACGATGAAGGACTACCTGCTGGGGCTGGAGGCCGTCCAGGCCGACGGCACCATCGTCACGACCGGCGCGCGGACCACGAAGAATTCGACGGGGTACGACCTCACCCGCCTCCTGACCGGCTCCGAGGGCACGCTGGCCGTCGTCACGCAGGTGCGCGTGCGCCTGGTGCCGCAGCCGCCGGAGCAGCGCACGCTCGCGGGCGTGTTCCCGGACCTGCGCCGCGCCGGCGAGGCGCTGGTCGCCCTGGCCCGCCAGCGCGGTCCCGCCGCCATCGAGCTGATGGACCAGCTCTCGCTCCGCATCGTGGAGTCGGTCCACCACCTCGGCCTGCCCGTGGAGGCGGCCGCCGTCCTCATCGTGGAGATCGACGGCTGGCCGGAGGAGGTCGACCCCGCCGAGGCGCGCGCCGAGGCCGTGCTCCGCGCCCACGGCGGCGAGGTGCTCCACCCCGAGGGCCGCGGCAGCGCCCTCTGGCGGGCGCGCAAGGCCATCTCGGCCGCCATCGCCCGCGTGAAGCCGACCAAGGTCGCCGAGGACATCTGCGTCCCCCGCTCCGCGGTGCCCGAGGCGCTGACCCGCATCGCCGCCATCGCCCGCCGGCACGACCTCATCCTGCCGGTCTTCGGCCACGCCGGCGACGGCAACCTCCACCCCAACATCGTCTGCGACCGCCGCGACGCGGAGGAGATGCGGCGCGTGGAGGCCGCCGTCGGTGAGCTGTTCGAGGCCGCCCTGGCCCTGGGCGGCACGCTCTCCGGCGAGCACGGCGTCGGCACCATGAAGGCCCCGTACCTCGCCGCCGCCACGGGTGAGGGCGCGGAGGCCGCCATGCGCGCCATCAAGCAGGCCTGGGACCCCAAGGGGATCCTCAACCCCGGCAAGGTGTTCGGGCCGCGCGGGCGCTTTCACGGGTAAGGCGCAGCGTGTGCGACAGCGTTCCGCTGTCGCCTGAAACCCCGCGCTTCGTGCGGGCGCGTGGGTGAAAGCCACGGGCAACGGGGGCGAGCCGCGCGGGACCGACGCTGCGCAGCCGTGTCTTCACGCGGCTGCAGTGACCGGCGGGCCCGTCGGGGTGCGCCAACGCCGTCGCCAAGCGGCACGAACACGCGGACGTGCCCGGCTCGAGCACCCGCTCAGGGCGCGACGATGGACCCCTCGTCGATGATGACGCGCCCGACCACGTCGTCGGTGGGCGGCGGGCCCGGCGGGGCGCGCCAACGCCGTCGCCAAGCGGCACGAACGCACGCGGACGTGCCCGGCTCGAGCACCGGCTCAGGGCGCGACGATGTACCCCTCGTAGATGACGCGCTCGACCACGTCCGCGATCGGCGGCGCGCCCACCGTGCACCGGCGCGGGTCGCTGACGTTCCACCACGCGGCGGCGGCCAGCGCGCACAGGATGGCGTCGAGCTGGTCCACGGTCGGCCGCGTCACCGACGGGCAGCGGTAGCCGAGGCCGCGCACCAGCCCCCAGGCGGCCTCGACGTAGTCCAGCGGCGCCTGCCGCTTCGAAGGGATGTCGCGCACAGCAAGGCCGAGCCGCCGCAGGACGAAGCGCGGGTAGGTCTCGCACACGGTCGGCGGCCAGCCCCGCACCTCCGAGAAGCCGGCGATGTGGCCAAGACCCCGCTCGTGCACCCACCAGAAGACGTTGACGCCCGCCTCGACCAGGCCGGCGTAGAGCCTGGCCTTGGCCATGGCGGCGCGGCTGCCGGGCAGGCGGCGCGTGGGCGTGGCGGCCTCGCGGTCGCAGTGGCGCTGGTGCTCGCCGGGAAGCGGCAGGCCCTGCGGCGCGTCCAGGGCCACGCAGTCGGCGGCGGGCCAGCCGGGCGGCGGCGGCGGCAGGGGCGCGCGCTCACTCGCCAGGTACATGTCGAGCCGGAACTCGCCCTCCCGGAGCCAGGCGACGTAGCTTGGCGTCCGCAGCGAGCCGACGTCGATGCCGCAGTGGGTGCCGGCCAACCCCCGGCGCGGCGCATCGGAACCGGTCAATTGGCGCGCGCGACCGCGCGCGCAAAACAGAGCGTCCTGCCGCGGTCGGCCTGGATGAGGTCGAGATCGCCCTGAGCCGCGGCCACGCCCTCCGCGACGCACACCTCGCTCCAGAGCAGCCAGTCCTCCCAGGCGCCCGGCACGGCGTCGGCCACCTCGACGTCCACGCCGCCGCCCCGCTCCCAGTGGCGCCGCCACCAGGCGGGGCTGTGGAAGGTGTTGAAGTCACGGGCCCAGTGGCCGCGCAGGTGCTCGGGCGGGGCGCTGGCCTCCAGCTCGGCCACCAGCCCGGGCACGACGATGCCGAGGCGCCCACCCGGCCGCAGAAACCGCGTCACGTAGGCCAGGTAGAGGTCGTCGGTGCCGAAGTAGTGGTAGGCGTCGACGCTGACGATGGCGTCGAAGTAGCCGTCGGCGAACGGCAGGGCGTGGGCCTCGGCGTGAAGCGGCGTGACGGCGTCCGCGAGACCGGCCTGGCGGATGCGCGCCCAGTTCTCCGCGGGCTTGATCCAGAGGTCGGCGGCCGTCACGCGCACGCCGAACTCCTTGGCCAGGAAGACGGAGGTCGCGGCGCGACCGCAGCCGAGGTCCAGCACGCGCATGCCGGGCTGCAGCGGGAGGACCTGGGTCAGGGCCTCCATCAGCCAGAGGGGATGGGGGCCCATGACCGTCTCGATCAGCCGGCGCTGGTCGTAGGCGGCCGACCGCGGGTAGGCGGGCCGGGCCAGGCGGCGCTGGAGGTCGCTCGTCTGCTCGCTCACCCTGCCATCGTAGCAGAGGCCGCGGGGAGTGGACGCCCAGGGCTGCAGCGGATGCCGGCGGCGCTTCGCCTCTGGCGGTCCGCGGCTGGCCGAGGCCGGCTTCGCGCCGGCGACACTTGGCGGCGAGCCGCCGAGGCGGGCTGCGGGAGTGGAGGAGCCCCGCTCGCTATTGCCCGACGGCCGTGGCCGCCGATTGAGCGCTCGGAAGGCAGATGTCGACCAGCGCGCCGCCGCCCTCATGGTTGCTCA
>DAHVAF010000298.1 GCA_027314765.1 Clostridia bacterium
GGACGCCTGGCGTGTGATCCGCGCAGGGGCCGCCGATATCATGAACATCTACCTGGCGGAGGCGGGTGGCCTCGCTCCAGCCATGGAGTGCTTTCGGCTCCCTACCCGCCGGAGGGGCCGGGCCTTGGGGTCGAGCCCGACTGGGACGGGATCGAGCTCTGCCGGGCTACATGACCGTGACCACCCGGGTCTTCCAATCGCTGAAGAAGTCCAGGGCGGACCAGCCCTGCTCCTTCGGGCCGAGGCCCGACTCCTTGACGCCACCGAACGGCACCTGGTATTCCACCCCCGCGGTCGGCTGGTTCACGTGCACGACGCCGGCATCGACCCGGTCGAGGAACGCCTCGGCCACCGCGAGGCTCCTTGTGGCGACCGTGGCGGCGAGGCCGTAGCGCGTCCCGTTGGCGAGCCCGATGGCCTGATCCAGGCCGGCCATGGGGTGGAGGGTGAGGACCGGCCCGAACAGCTCCTCCTGGGCCAGCTCCGCCGCGGGGTCGACACCCTCGACGATGGTCGGCGGGAAGAAGTGGCCGGGCAGCCCGGACACGCGGGCGCCACCCAGGACGACGCGGCCGCCGCCCGCCTCCGCCCGCCGCACGGCCGCCTCCACCCGCTCCAGCGACGAGGCGTCGATCAGGGGGCCGACGGCGGTCCGCTCCTCGCGCGGGTCGCCGACCGGCATGGCCCGGCTGGCCGCCACCAGCGCCTCGCGAAAGTCGCCGTACACCGACTCGTGCACCAGCACGCGGCTCGTGGCGGTGCACTTCTGGCCGGCGTACCCGAAGGCGCCGTAGGCCACCTGCTGCGCGGCGGCCGCCAGGTCCGCGTCCTCCCACACGCAGTACACGTTCTTGCCGCCGAGCTCCATCTGCATGCGGACAAGCGACGGCCCGAGCCCGGCCTGCAGGTGGCGGCCGACCTCCGTCGAGCCCGTGAAGGAGACGGCCCGCAGCCCTTCGGCTCGGCGGAGGGCCTGGCCAAAGGGGGTGCCGGGCCCCACGACGACGTTCAGCGCCCCGTCCGGGACCCCGGCCTCGGCCAGGGCCGCCGCCAGGTGCAGCGCCCCGGCCGGACCGAGCGACGACGGCTTCAGGACCACGCCGTTGCCCGCGATCAGGGCCGGCGCCAGCTTCCAGGCCGGAATGGCGATGGGGAAGTTCCAGGGCGTGATGAGCGCCACGACGCCGAGGGGGACGCGCTGGCTGGTGAGCCGGGTGTTGGGCCGGGTGGAGGCCACGGCGTAGCCCTGGGGCTGATAGCCATAGCCGGCGTAGTACCGGAGGATGTCGGCCGCGCGCTGGACCTCGCCCCGCGCCTCCGTCAGCGGCTTGCCGACCTCGCGAATGATGGCGGCGGTGACCTCCGGGGACCGCGACTCGAGGAGGGCTGCCGCCTTATGCAGGACCCGCGCGCGCTCGGGCGGACCCACCTGGCGCCAGGCCGCGGCCCCGGCGGCGGCTGCCCGCAGCGCTTCCAGGCCCTCCTCGACTCCCGAGGCCGGATAGGTGCCGGCGACCTCGGACGGCTGCGCCGGGTTCTCGCGGTCGAAGGTGCGGGGCAGCGTCCTCCACTGGCCGGCGACGAAGTTGGCGGCCTGCACGTCGAGCCACCTCCATGGGTGCCGCGTTTCCTCGCCATACGCCGACTTCCTGCGGCGGGAGGTGGCGGCCCCGCGCGGCCCGAAGGTGGGGTAAGGATCAGGGGGTGGCCGAGCGTTGGCCGACACGCTGGATCGGGCTGTCCGCTTCGCGCGGGCGTGGCTGGCCGACCGGTATGAGGCGGAGAGCCTCCCCGGCTTTGTCGCCGCCGTGGCGCACAAGGGGACGGTGGTGCTGAGCGAGGCGCTGGGGTATGCCGACCTGGAGCAAAGGGTCCCCATGACCTCCGGGCACGTGTTTCACATCGCCTCGCACTCGAAAACCTTCACCGCCACGGTGATCATGAAGCTGGCCGAGGAGGGCCGCCTGCGCATCGACGACCCCGCCGCGGCATACCTGCCCTGGTTGCGGGGCCATCGGGACGGCCGCTGGAGTCGCGTGACCCTGCGCCAGCTGCTGTCGCACGGGGCTGGCGTCATCCGGGACGGCGTGCGCAGCAGCTTCTGGCATCTGGACCGGACCTTCCCCGACGCCGAAGGCTTCATCGCCGAGATGCGCGAGACGGACCTTGTCCTCGAGAACAACGTGAAGATGAAATACACCAACTTCGGCTATACCGTGCTGGGTATGGTCGTCGAGGCGGTGGCCGGGCGACCCTATAACGAGGTCGTGGCCGACCGCGTCGTGGCGCCCCTGAACCTGCGCAACACCCATCCGGATTACCAGCCGGGGCTCCCGGGCGACTTCGCCACCGGCTACACCCGGCGCGAGGGCGGCGTGCGGCTGCCCATCGACCACATCGGCACGGGCGTGATGTCGGCCGCGACCGGTTTCTGCTCCACGGCGGAGGACCTCTGCGCCTACTTCACGGCGCAGATGGTGGGCTCCGGCCAGCTGCTGGGCGACGAATCGAAGAAGGAGATGCAGCGGGCAGTCTGGCCGTCCCTGGTCCCTGGCCAGCCCAGCAACGCGGAGTATGGCCTGGGGTTCCAGCTGCGCCGGAGCGAGGACCGCAAGACGTTCGGCCATGGCGGGGGCTTCCCCGGCTTCATCACGCGCACGCTGGCCGACGCCGAGGGCAGGCTCGTGGTCACGGCGCTGACCAACGCGTCCGACGGCCCGGCCGAGTCCATCGCCCTCGGCCTTCATCGCATCATCCGCTACTTCGAGCAGCACGCGCCGGCCGCGGGGGCGCGCGACTGGTCTGCCCTCGAGGGCCGCTACGGCAATCTCTGGGGGACGACGAGCGTGATCGCCGCGGACGGCGGCCTCGTCACCGTGACGAGCGCGGGGTGGGACCCCCTGGCCGCGCCGACCAAGCTCGAATGGGTGGAGGACCACACGTTCCGGATCACGGAGTGTGCCAGCGGGGGCTCCGAGGGCGAGCTGATGCGGTTCCACCCCGAGGACGGGACGCTGGATCGCAGCGGCACCACCGCCTGGCCCGTCGACGAGTGGCGGCGGATGCTGGCTGGCCGCACACGGATCAGCCTTCAGGGGCGGTGAGCGGGGAGCTGCCCCTGACCCGCTTCGCCGCCACCCGGTGCGCCGCCGCCAGCGCCGCACGTGCCCAGGCGAGAAGCTCCTCGCGTTCGTCCAGGAGCCGGTCGGGCGCGCGCCAGAAGGCGAGGTTGATGACGCGGCCCTGCTTGCTGTAGCTCAGGGGCGGAAACGCCTGGGCCTCCCTGAATGTCGCGCGGTTTCCGGCATCCACCCGGAAGTACAGGGTGTCGTCGCTCACCACCCCGAACATGACACCCTCGCAAAACACCCCGGTCGACCCGAACATACGGCGCATCGTGAGCCGGCCGAGGGGCGCCAGCTGATCGCCGAGGAACGCGCAGAACTCGTCGCTGCCGGCCATCGCTTCACTCCTCCGTTCGTCAGGCGAAGTGGGGCATGACGTCGGCAGCCAAGACCTCGCGGCTCTCCGCGTCATTCCGCACATCGCTGAAGATCAGCGGGTCCACGCCGGCGCGCCTTCGGCCCGGCCGCACGGCCACCGCCTGTGGCCAGGGCTGTTACCAGAGCACCGGCGCGTCGTAACGGGCGATGTCTGCGTCGCCGGTCACCAGCGTGAGGCCTTCGCAAATGGCCTGGGCGACCAAAAGCCGGTCGAACGGGTCGCGGTGGTGGAGCGGCAAGTCCCGGACTGCGAGGGCGTGCCGCAAAGTGATGGGCAGTGGGCGGAAGCGGGATGCTCGAATCTCCTGGGTGAAGAGCGCCTCAAGATCATCCGGAACCTCCAGTCGTCCGAGCGATGCTTTGATGGCAATCTCCCAGGCGCTCGCGGCGCTCACGTGGACATCGTTGCCCGTGAGCGACACCGCGTGGCGGGCGGCGGCGGACAGCTGCGGATCATCCAGGGCCCACCACAGGAGCGTGTGCGTATCGACGAGCAGCCGCTGCATCAGATCCCGAACTTGGCGGCGATATCCGCCGGGAGTGGCAGGTCAAAGTCAGGCCCGATCCGCACCTTGCCGCGCCAAGCACCCGGCCGCCGTTGCTCCGCCGACTCAACCGCCACCAGGCGGGCCACCGGCACGCCGGCGCGCGCGATGATGATCTCCTCCCCAAGACTGACCTCGTCGAGCAGCTCGGAGAGGTGGGTCTTGGCCGCGTGCACGTTGACGATCTTGCTCATACCACTCTTGTAAGCTTAGCCACGGACTAAGTCAACGCAGCCCCGGCGCCTGCCGCCGCAACTCGCGCCGGGCACCGGCCGCCTCGAAACGGCTGCGCTCCTGCGCGGTGCGCGGCACCAGGGGCGGAACCGGCGTCGGCCGTCCGTCCGGCCCCAGGGCCACGTAGGTGAAGTACGCCGTCGTGACGTGCTCCGCCGGGCCGGCGATCGGCGCCCGCTTCCAGATGTCCACGCGGACCTCGCACGAGGTATGGAACGCGCGTGTCAGGTAGGCGTGGGTGACGACCACCTCGCCGAGGTGCACGGGGCGGGTGAACTGAACACCGTCGACGGAGGCCGTGACGGCGGGCCGCCGGGCATGCGTGCTGGCGGCGACGCCGGCCAGGCGGTCCGCCAGCGATAGGAGCCAGCCCGCCGTGGCGGCTCCCATCTCGTTGACGGAGCCGGGGAAGCAGATCTCCGTGCTCGTCTGAAGCGACAGGCGCTCCGCCGCCGCGCCGCCCGCCGGCGGAAACTCCGACGGCTCCTCCCGAGGGGCCGACAGGCGCAGCGCACGCCGTTGCTCCGCCGCCACCCAGGCCATTCGCTCCTCCGGCGTCCGCGGCAGAAGCGGCGGGAACGGCGCCGGCCGCCCGTCCTCGCCCATGCAGACCAGCGTCAGCGCCGCGTCGCTGGTCTTCCAGCGGGAGCCCTGCACGGGGTCGACGCCCTCGACGGCCACGAGCACCTCCATGGAGGTGCGGAAGGTGCGGGTGGCGCGGGCGCTGAGGGCGATCTGCTGGTAGGCGCGGATCCCGGCCACGAACGTGACCAGGTCGAGCGAGGCGGTCACCACGGGCCGGCCGGCGAAGCGGGAGGCGGCCAGGGCCGCCAGCCTGTCGGCCTGCTCGATGACGAAGCCCCCGAAGACCGAGCCATAGATGTTGACATCCCGGGGCCGGACGGGGAACTGCGCGGACGCGGAGCAGACAGCGGGCGCTACGGTGGCCATGCGCCTATCGTAACCGGTGGCGGGCGGGCGGGGGGCCG
>DAHVAF010000299.1 GCA_027314765.1 Clostridia bacterium
CGGCCATCCAGGCCACGGCGTCGTAGATGGCGACGCCGCCACGCTCGATGCGGTCATGCCACGGGGCCACAAGGCGCGCGGCCAGCCTCGCCAGGGGTGAGCGCATCCCGCGCAGCCGTTCCAGGTGCTCCGGAGTGAAGCGCACGTCCCGCCGGCAGTCGAGCGGGACCAGCAGGATCTCGGGAAAGCCCGCGCTCAGCACGATCTCGGCCGCCTCGGGGTCGCAGTGGAAGTTGAACTCGGCAGCGGCGGACATGTTGCCGCCGGCCGCAAGCGAGCCCCCCATCACGACCAGCCGGCGCACCCGCCGCGGCCAGTCCCGGTCGCAGAGGACAGCGGTGGCGACGTTGGTGAGCGGGCCGATCGCGACCAGCGTGTCCGAGAACGCGAGGAGCTGCGCCACGGCCCGCGGCTCACCGGGCGGCGCGGGAACGCGGGGGAGCGCCCCGCCGAGCCCGTCCTGGCCGTGGACGCGCTGGGCCGTCGCCAGCTCGCGCAGGATCGGGCGCGGGGCGCCGCGGTGCACGGGCAGGTCCCGGCCGGCAGCCGCGAGGACGGCCGCGGCGTTGGCGGACGCCACGTCCTCGGGGACGTTGCCAGCCACCGTGCAAAAGCCGGCGATGTCCGCGCCGTCGCCAAGCGCGAGCAGGAAGGCGATGGCGTCGTCGATGCCGGGGTCGGTGTCGAAGAGGTACATCAACTCACCGTTCCTCTCCTCATGGCCTCTTGTTCCCGGCCGCTTTCGCGGTCAGTTTTCTTTCGCGACCCGCATCCCGTTCTCGGCCGCAAACACAGCGAGCCGTGCCACCTGGCGGTCCAGGTCTGTTTTCTTGGTCGGCAGAGGACACCTGCGCGCACAGAACCGCGCCCGCTTCCTGGCCGGGACGGGAAGCTTCCCGGCCTTACACCACTTCCAGACCGTCTTGGGGGCGATGCCGTTCTGCGTGACGAGCTGTTCGTTGCACCCCGCGGAGCAGGTGCCTGCGGTGGCCGGCCCGCATCAGATGGCCCCCCGCCGCCCGCGGAGAAAGCGCAGGGTTTCCTCGCGCGTGGGCAGCGAGGGCTGGGCGCCGGCGCGGGTGACGCACACCGCTGCCGCCGCGGCGCCGAACTCCGCGGCCTCCGCAAGGCTTGCGCCCCCGGCCCGGGCGGCGGCGAGCGCGCCCGCCATGCAGTCGCCGGCGGCCGTGGTGTCGATGGCCTCCACCTCGAACGCGGCCACGGACGTTGCCCCGGATGGCGTCACCAGCACGGCGCCCGCGTGGCCCATCTTCACCAGGGCGGCTCGGGCGCCCCGCGCGACCAGGGCGTCGCCGGCGGCCTTCGCCGATGGCGCGTCGGTCACCGCGATGCCCGTCAGCGCCTCCGCCTCGCGGGCATTGGGCAGCATCAGCGCGCAGAGCGGCCAGATGGCCCGCGGCAGGTCGTCCGGCGGCGCGGGGTCCAGGAATACGGCGCACCCGGCCGCACGGGCCAGCCGCGCCGCACCGAGCACCGCGGCCGCCGGGATCTCGCCCTGGAGCAGGCAGATGCCGGCGCCGGCAAAGGCGCCGGCCGCATCCTGGGCATCCGTCCGCCCGTTGGCGCCCGCGACGACGACGATGGCGTTCTCGCCGTGTCCGTCGACGGTCACGATGGCGACGCCCGTGGGCTGCTCGGGGTCGGTGCGCAGCCGCATGACATCCACACCGTCGCCGTCGAGGCTGCGCCGCAGGCGCCGCCCGAACGCGTCGTTGCCGACGCGGCCCACGAAGGTGGTGGGCGCACCGCTCCTTGCGGCCGCGACCGCCTGGTTGGCGCCCTTGCCGCCCGGCACCGTGGTGAAGCCCGTGCCGGCCAGCGTCTCGCCAGTCGCGGGCATGCGTGGCACGCGGATGACCAGGTCCATGTTGACGCTACCCACAACGACGACCCGGTTGGCCATGGCTAGACGGAGCGCACGATCCCGCCGTCCACGGACACGACGGATCCGGTCTGGTACGTGTTGGCCCACGACACCACGAACGCCACGGCGCGGGCGAACTCCTCCGCCTCGCCGTAGCGGCCCAGGTCGATGGCCCGCGCATAGTCGGCGGCCACGGCCTGCGGGTCGCTGCCGGTCCGCTGCGCGCGGTCGGCGTCGATCTGGCGGACGCGGGAGGTGTTGATGCGGCCGGGCGCGACCGCGTTGACGAGGATCGCGTCGCGGGCCAGCTCGGACGAGAGCGTCTTCAGCATCCCCGTGACCGCCGCGCGGAGGGAGTTGCTCAGCAGAAGGCCAGGAATCGGCTGGCGCACCGATGTGCTGGTGATCGCCGCGATGCGGCCGCCGCCGCGGGACCGCATCGAGGGCAGCGCCCCGCGGATGAGCCGGACCGCCGAGAGCAGCGTCAGCTCGAACGCGCCCTGCCAGTCGGCATCGTTCAGCTCCTCGAACGCGCCCGGCCGGGGTCCGCCCGCGTTGCACACCAGGACGTCGACGCCGCCGTGCGCGGCGACGGCTGCGTCGATGAAGCGCTGGGGACCGTCCGCCGTCCGCAGGTCGACCGCGATGCCGCTGACCTCGGCCCCCGTATCGCGGCGCAGGGCGGCGACGGCCTCGTCGACCACCCCGGCGCGGCGCCCACAGATGCACACGCGTGCGCCCTCCTCGGCCAGCACGTGCGCCACGGCGTACCCCAGACCGTCGTTGGCCGCCGCCACGGCGGCGACCTTCCCCCTCAGACCCAGATCCATCGCCATCACCCGGAAGGACGTTCTTCGGGGTCCGCGGGCCCACCCCTGCAACCGGCGCGCCGTGCGCGCCAGGTCGTGCCCGTCGCCAGGCAAGGGGCTCCACGCGATGTGGGCGATACAACAGTCCAGTGGATCGGCGCGTAAGCGCCCGTCCACCGCAGATCCCGGCCGGCGAGCGGTCCAGCGGGCCAAAGGAGGGCAAAGGGCACCGACCCGGGTCTGCCCCCGCATCGCCCGCCCGGACTCTGCGTCGATCATGCCAGCGCAGCTCGATCATGCGAGTGCAGCTCGATCATGCCGGCACAGGTCGATCAGGCCGGCACAGGTCGATCAGGCCGGCACAATCGGATGAGACACGGGCCCACGCGAATCCGGCGGCCTGGTGAAGCGGCGACCGAAGGTGGCCGACGGGCGGGGGGACGGGGAGACCGCTCAGCAGGGCGTCGGACCCATGCGCCCGCCACTGCGGACCGCGCCCCCGCCGGGCCGGGGCACCCGGATCGACCCCGGAGGCAGCGCTCGCGCGCCGCTCCCCTGACGCCGGCTTGCCGGCGCCCCGACCCGCGTGCTAGCGTGAGCGAGGCGCCGCCGCATGAGGCGGACCGCGACAACCGCATACCTTCGCTGATCGATCGCTGAGTCGCCGCAACGTGGCGAGCGGGGGAACCAAGCGGTACCGGTCTGTGGGGTGAATCCTCCGGGATTCCCGGAGGCAGGGGCAGCGGTCGCTCCGAACCCGTCAGCTAACCCCGTAAGCGTGGAGCGCAGCGCAGATCTGGCACGTGCCGGCCCACGTCGCCTTGGGTGGGCGCGCGTCCACGCGGCGCGGGCCGGACGCGGCGAAGGCGGACTCCGCGACGGCAGGGCCGAGGGAGGGCTGACCTTGTCGCTGTCGGAGGGCCAGTTGCTGCGCTTCCTGCTTGAGTTCAGCCTGCTTCTGCTGATGGCCCGCGGTTTGGGCGAGCTGGTGCGGCGCCTGGGCCAGCCCCAGGTCATCGGCGAATTGCTTGCCGGGGTCGTGCTCGGCCCGTCCATCATTGGCGGGCTTGCACCCGGAGCCTACCGCGCGCTGTTCCCGACGGCCGGTGTCCAGCCGGTCCTCCTGCAGCTGGCGGCGCAGGTCGGCGTCATCCTGCTGTTGCTGCTCAGTGGTCTCGAGGTGGATTACGAGCTCGTGCGCCGCAAGGCCAAGCCCGCGGTGCTCATCGCCATGGGCGGCGTGGTCGTCCCGTTCCTCGGCGGCTACGGTCTGGCCTCGCTCCTGCCCGCGGCGCTTGCGGGCAAGGCTGGGCCAGGGACGGTCTTCGGGCTCTTCCTGGCCACCGCGATGTCCATCTCGGCCATCCCTGTCATCGTGAAGATCCTTCTCGACATGGACCTCATGCGCCGGGACGTGGGCCAGCTCACCCTCGCGGCGGGCGTGCTCAGCGACGCAACCGGCTGGCTCCTGCTCTCGGCGGTGTCAGGCATCGCCACGGCACGGACCCTGCCGCTCACCTCCCTGGGCCTCACCCTGTTTGAGCTGCTGGCGTTCGTCGCGTTCTGCTTCACGCTGGGGTACCGCCTCCTGAGGGCCTTCATCGCGTGGGTCGACGACCACGTCGGGGGGGAAAGCGCGGCGCTTACCGCGGTGCTGATCGCCGGCCTCGCGGGTGCGGCGGTCACCCAGGCGCTGCACCTGGAGGCGTTCCTGGGCGCCTTCTTCATCGGGGTGCAGCTGGCGCGGGTGCCGCGCATCGGGCCGGATCTGCGCGCCAAGCTCCAGGCCATGACCCTGGCGGTCTTCGCGCCGGTGTTCTTCGCCACCGCCGGCCTGGACGTGAACCTGCACTCGCTCCTCACGGTGCGCCTCGGCGCGCTCACGCTGGCCGTCATCGCCGTCGCCTGCGTCGGAAAGTTCCTCGGCACATACGCCGGTGCGCGCCTGGCGGGGCTCAGGCACTGGCTGTCCGTCTCTCTCGGCGCGGGCATGAACGCCCGCGGCGCCGTGGAGATCATCGTGGCGACCGTGGGGTTGCGCATGGGCATCCTCGGGGTGCCGATGTACTCGATCGTCATCGTCATGGCCGTGGCCACGTCGATGATGGCGCCGCCGCTCCTCCGCTGGTCGCTGCGCCGCGCGCCGGCGGATCCTGAGGAGGCCGCGCGCCTGCGGAGGGAAGCCTGGCAGGCCCACAGCTTCCTGCGCGGGATGCGGCGCATGCTCGTGCCCGTCCGCGACGGGCGATACGCGATGATCGCCGCGGAGGTCGTCAGCCATCTTGCGGCGGACCGCTCCGTCGAGGCCGTGGCGCTTCAGGTGCGGCCACCTGCGGCGGAGCGGCCATCCGGCTCGCCCGCCGAGGACGCCGTCGCGGTGCCGGCGCCCGATAGCCTGGCCAATGTCACCTGGACGCGGCGCGAGGCAAGCCATCCGGCGGGGGTCTCGGCCGCCGTGCTGGCGGAGGCCGAGCGCGGCTACGACGTGCTCGTGGTCGGAGCGGGGGCCGCCTCGCCAGGGCGTGGCCTCTTCGTCCCGGTGGCGGACGCGATCGTGCGCCGTGCCCCCTGCAGCGTGTTCGTGCTGGGGATGCCGAAGTCCGTCCTTGAGCCCGGGTGGCCCGCCCCCGGCCCGGTCCGGTCGGCCGACCTGCGGCTACGTCGCATCCTGCTGCCGACGACGGGCACGCGGGCTGCCCGGCGGGGCGCCGAGTTCGCCGTGGCGCTCGCCCGCGGCACCGGGGCGGTCGTCGTCGCGCTCAATGTGCTGGAGCACCGGCCGGCGCTCTCCCCCTTCTGGATCGGCGTCGAGGACGCGCTGCGCGGCGAGGGCGAGAGCGGCTCGCACGCCACGCGCGAGGTGGTGCACCTCGGCGAGGCATTCGGCGTCCGGGTCGTCCCCGAAGTGCGGGCAGGGGGGAACCAGACCGCTGCCCAGGAGATCGTCCGCTACGCCCGGGTGGAGGCCTGCGACCTCATCCTGATGGCGGCGGAGGCCCGGCCCGCCGGCCAGGAGCTGTACTGCGGCGGGACCGTCTCCCAGGTCGTCCGCACGGCGACCTGTCCGGTCGCCGTGCTCTTCGGGCCGGCGGCGCGCGGCCCGTGGGATACTGACTAGACGGACGGGGCGTCCTGGTGGCGGGCTGCGGCGCACGCCCTGCCACCGCGTCGTCCACCACACCCGCCCGCCGGCGTCGGCACGCGGGCAACAGCGTACCGCCGGCCGCAGCGGTGACGGCACCCTCCCCCTTCCGCCCGAGGGCCGTCGCCAGCACCCGGAAGCGCGTTCTTCAGGGTCGGCGGACCTACCCATGAAGCAGGGATGTGACCTGGCGCGCATTCCGCGCCAGATGCTCGCTGTTTCCGGTGAAGGCGCTCCAGGCGATATGAGCGAGGCCGATGTGGATCTGATAGGCGCGCAAGCGCCGGCCGTCCGACGCCAGCGCCGCGCGAATGTCGATCCCGGCCCATTGCGGGTACCACGGCCACCAGTAGGCCAGCCACGCGAGGTCATAGAGCGGATCCCCGTACATGGCGCAGCCCCAGTCCAGCAGCGCCGTGATCCGCGGGCCGTCGACCAGCACGTTGCGGTGGAGAAGGTCGCAGTGGAGGATACGGCGGGGCACGTCTCCGATGTGCCCCGCCAGGTCGCGGAGAGCGGCATAGCCGTCGGCGAACGCCTGCGCCGCGGACGGCGTCAGCCGCGCCCGCCAGCCCGGCGTCCGGGGGGTTTCCGCGTTCACGGTCAGCAGCGCCTCGACCCAGCTCGGGAACGGCGCGGCGCCGGTCGCATCGAAGCCGCCGTATCCCGGTCCTGGCGGGTCGACACGCGCAAGCTCGCCCAGCGTGGACAAAAGCCCGGGCAGCACCCGCCGCATCCCCGCCGCGTCCAGATCGTCCAGGTGCTGGCCGTACGCCCGCTCGGAGACGCAACAGTACCCGTCCGGGGCGTCGCCGATCTCCAGCACGCGCGGAATGGGCAGCCGCGGCGACCCGCGGCTGCCCATGATCTCGTCCTTGCGGAAGTCCTCGACATACCTGCCGAACCGGATCACCGCCTCGCGGCCGTCCAACGTGAAGGCGTGCGCGCGAGACCACCAACCCGCCCCGAGCTCGACAGGGGCGCTGGCACGGCGTCCATAGCGCGCGCGAACGAAGTCCGCCGGGCTCATGCCAGGGACAGGCCATACAGCCAGCCTGCCAGCGCCCCGGCCACCTCGTCCTCCTGATCGGTGTAGTTGTGGTCCGCGCCGCCGATGTACGCCGTGTCGGCACCGTAGCCGGAGAAGCGGTCGAGGACGGCGTCGGCCTGCTGGCCCAGCTCCTGCTCGCCATACAGCACCATGGTGGGCACGTGGATGCGGGCGAGAAGCTCCAGGGGCTGCAGGCGGTCGCCCATCGCGTGCCGCGAGCGCAGGGTTTGGGCGGAAACCGGGTATGGAGTCAACCGAGCGATGGCCTGGCTCTCGATGGCGTCGTCCACGCTCCCCGGGGCCGACGCCTGCCACGGCGGCGAGCACATCGCCAGCGCGGCCACGCGGGGATCACTCCTCTCCGCGCAGTAGAGGGCGGCTTTGGCCGCGCCGAGACTATGGCCGAGAAGGGCGACCCGCTTCGCCCCGCGCCCCGCGGCAACGTCAATCCAGGCAGCGACGTCGTGGGGCGACTCTTCGAGGCGCTCCCACGCGGCACCGGCAAGGAGCGGGCCGCCCTCCCGCCGTCGCAGCAGGGCGCCGATGTCGTGGCCGCGGTTGTTGCCGGCGACCACCAGCGCGCCGCGGCGGGCGAGGCCGTGCGCCAGGCCCAGCACGACCTGCGAATAGAAGCGGCTCGAGAAGCCGTGGATGATCACCACGCCGAGGGGCAGCCGGCTCTCGCCCTCGGGCGGGTGGACCATGCCGCTGAGCTGAACGCCGTCGGAGGTCCACGTCTGGCAAAGCTCCATCGCGGGCAAATCCCCTTCGAGGGCCGTGTTGGCCGGCGGACGCGTACGCGTCCGCCGTCACGGACCGCAGGAAGGGAGGCCTTCCCGCGTCCGCGAATGCCGTCTTCGCCGAACCGGGCCATCCGCCCTCCGGGGGGGAGTGCTCCATGCCGAGCGCGAGCTGGCAGTCGGACGAGGGCCTCAGGTACTGCCCGCGCTGCGCCGGGCCGCTGGTGGCGCGCGAAATCGAGCGCCGCGTGCGCCCCCGGTGCGAGCGCTGCGGCTTCATCTGGTACCAGGACCCCAAGGTGGCGGCCGGCACCCTGCCCGTCACGGCCGACGGGCGCCTGGTGCTGGTGCGCCGCGCCATCGAGCCGCAGCGCGGCACCTGGACCTACCCCGGCGGCTTCATGGACCGGGGGGAGACGGCCCCTGGCGCGGCCGTGCGCGAGACGCGCGAGGAGTGCCTGCTCGAGGTCGAGCCGACGGGGCTGCTCGGGGTCTATTCCTACGCGACGTCCATCACGGTCGTCGTGGTGTACGCGGCGCGCGTGACGGGCGGAACGCTGACGGCCGGGCCGGAGTGCCTGGAGGCGCGGGCCTTCGGTGTCGACGAGCTCCCGTGGGGCGAGCTGGCCTTCTCCAGCACCCGGGACGTCCTCCACGACTACCTGCGCGGGCTGGGTGTGGCGCCGTGAACCGGGGGTCGGTCCGAGACATCCTGTGGGCGCTGCCCGTCGCGTACTCGCTCTGGCCGCTGCTCCAGCAGCGCCAGGTCTTCGGCCAGCGGGTGCGGATGCTGCGGCGCAACGAGCAGGCGCGCGGCACCCGGGTGATCGCCATGATCCACCGCCAGGAATCCGTGGCCATCCTCGGCATCCCCGTGGCCAACCCCATCGACATTCGCGACCGTGCGGGGGAACCCGCGCGGTCCATGACATCGACGACTCCGAGCAGGTGCTGCGGGCCATCCGCCTGACGCCGGCGGACCTGGAGGCGCTGGGGCTGAGGGTGTCGACCGGGCTGCCCGATGACATTCATAGGCCCATGGAGTTCCACCCGCGGGCCACGCGGCGGCGGCCGTCGGTGCAGTACGTGCCGCTGCCCTGCCAGGGGGCCGCGGATCCGCGGCGGGCGGGCGGGCCGCGGGGCTGGCGGCGGGGGCCTTCAGCCGCCAGCCGCGGCAGGCCCGCCATCCGGGTGCTCGCGGCGCCAACGCTCGACCTCGTCGATCTCCAGCCGCCACCGGGCGATGAAGTGGCGCATCGTGTCCACGATCCAGCCGCGCTGCGCCGGGGTCATGAAGCCCTGGGCGGCGAGCGGGCCTTCAAGCTCGGCCAGCTGGCCGGTGAGGTGCTGGACGTGGTCGCGGCAGTAGGTCAGATAGCGCTCGACCAGCATGAGCCGCTCGGCCGGCGCCAGCAGCCCGAAGAAGGCGAACTTGGTCCAGAACACGCGCTCGGGGTCGCCATGAACTGCGGTCGGGTCCAGGGCCAGGCGGCGGAAGCGCTCCCGCCCAGCCGCCGTGATCTGGAACGTGCGCTGGTTGCGGTCCCCTGTCGCGGCGAACGCCGCGACCAAACCCTGCGCCTCCAGCTTGGCGAGCAGCGGGTACAGGCGGCCGTGGCTCACCCGCGCGTGCGGGCCCATGATGTCGTTCATCACGCTGCCGATCAGGTAGCCGTGCATGGGCCAGCGCATCAGCAGCGCCAGGATCATCAGCTCGTACATCAGGACTTCGACCCGGCCACGAGCCCCACGGCGTAGGCGCCGGCCGCGATGACGAATGCAACCGTCATGATGTAGGAGCTGAAGTCGTGGTTGAAGACGAGGAAGCTGGCGCCGTTGAAGGCGGCGCCGGTGATGCCCGTGAGGCCGATGACCGTCGACCAGACCCAGGCCGGCTCGCGGCGGCGGGCGGCGAGCACCAGGGCGGCGACGCTGCCGGCGACGAGCAGAAGGCCGAGGAACACGTGCAGCCGCAGCATGAGCGCGCTGCCGGCCAGCGCCCAGGCGATGACCTGGACCACGCCGGCGAAGTAGCTGGAGGCGCCGGCGCCGGGGTGGTGCGGCGGGACCGTCACCCACAGGTTCACCCACATACCCAGCAGGAGCTGGACGCCAAGGGCCGCGAGCAGGACGCCGGCCAAGGCCCGCGGGCTCTTCACGACAACACCCCCTCACGTCGCGCGCGTGGCGCGCGACACCACCAGGGCGACGGACCACAGGGCCGCGGCGTAGGCCGCATACCAGAGGGTCTCCTGGGCCGGGGAGACCCCGGTGGGCGCAAGCAGCACCAGGAACCCCGTGGAGCTGGCAGGGATCGGCATCGGCAGCAGCAGGCCGGCGGTCGGCTCGTACACGCAGACGATCAGCACGCGCAGGGCGGCCACGCGGGCGGTGAAGGCCAGGTGGAAGGCAGCCAGCACGCGCCGTGGGGGGCGGCGGCGCCAAGGTAATCCACGACCCGCATGTGCCAGGTGCCCCAGAGCACGCCAAGGAACGCTCCGGCGCGCAGAGCCGTGCGCCCTGGGTGCAGGTGGCGGTGGGCGAAGCCCATCCAGCCGGTCTCCTCGAAGAAGCCGGCCCCGAGGCCGAACGTCAGGCCGTGGAGGTCGGCGCCAGGGGCGAACACGGGGGAGAGGGCGCTCCGCATCGCCAGCAGCACCGCAAGGATCAGCGCCGGCGGGATCCGCAGGGTCGCGTACCAGCGGCCACCGACCCGCCAGCCCCGGACACGCGCCCACAGGGCCCGCACGCCGTCCCGCCCGTCGACCGCGCGGGTCATCCGGAGGCCGGTGGCGAACACGCCGATTTCCATGAAGGGAAAGAGCGTGAGGGCTTGGCTCGACCGAGTCGGCTGGCCGCGGAGCGGGCCGGGCAGCATCAGCGCGCAGAAACCCAGCGCCGGCACGAGGTATGCGAAGGCGAAGCACGTCGCAGCCGAATGGCGCCGGGCCACCTGGGTCGCGCCCCCTCAATAGGTCAGTGTGACATGTCTCCGCGACCCGTCAAGGGCGATGCTACAATAGCGGCGTGCTGAGCGACACGCTGCGGCGGCGGTTGCTGGACGCGCTTGGCGACGGCGCGCTGCTGGAGTCGCCCGAGGCGCTTGCGGCCTACGCGGTCGCCGCGACGCCCCTTTTCGCGGGCGCGCCCGCGGCCGTCGCGCTGCCCACGACCACCGCACAGGTTGTCGCCATCGTGCGCGCGTGCGGCGAGGCCGGCGTCGGCATCGTGCCGCGCGGGTCAGGCACCAACCTCTCGGCCGGGACCATCCCGGACCGGGGCGGCCTCGTGCTCTGCACGGCGCGCATGAACCGCATCCTCGAGATCGACGCCGCGAACTGGACGGCGGAGGTCGAGCCGGGCGCGGTCACGGCTTCCCTGCAGGCGGCCGCCGCGGCGCAGGGCCTCTACTACCCGCCCGATCCGGGCAGCCAGCGCATCTCGACCCTGGGCGGCAACGTCGCCGAGAACTCCGGCGGCATGCGCTGCCTGAAGTACGGCGTCACGCGCGATTACGTGATGGGCCTGGAGGTGGTGCTGGCGGACGGCTCCGTCGTGCAGACGGGCGGCAAGAACGTTAAGGACGTGGCCGGCTACGACCTGACGCGGCTGTTCGTCGGCTCGGAGGGGACCCTGGGCATCGTCACGCGCATCCTGGTTCGCCTGGTGCCGGCCCCGCAGGCGCGGGGCACCGTGCTCGCGTGCTTCGCCGGAATGGAGGAGGCGGCGGCCGCGTCCGCGGCCGTGATCGCCGCGCACGTCATCCCGGCGGCGCTCGAGTTCCTGGACCGGGCCACGATTGCGGCCGTGGAGTCCTACCAGCCGTCGGGCCTCCCCACTGATGCGGCGGCGGTGCTGCTGATCGAGCAGGACGGCCACCCGGCCCAGGTCGCCGACGACCTGGCCACCATCGCGCGCGTGTGCCGCGAGGCCGGCGCCTCCGACCTCCGGACGGCCACGGACCCGGCGGCCGCGGACCGGCTGTGGGCCGCTCGCCGCGCGGCGCTGCCGGCCCTTGCGCGTCTCGGCCCCGTGCTGATCATGGAGGATGCGACCGTGCCGCGCAGCCGCCTCGCGGACATGGTGCGGGCGATCGACGCGGCGGCGCGGGGGCAGGGACTGCGGTTCGCGACGTTCGGGCATGCCGGCGACGGCAACCTGCACCCGACCTGCCCCGGCGACGCGCGCGACCCGGCCCTGATGGCCCGCATCGACCGCGCGTTCGAGGAGATCTTCGCGGCCGCCCTGGCGCTCGGCGGCACCATCACGGGTGAGCACGGGGTCGGCCTGGCCAAGGCGGGCTATCTGCCCTGGCGGCTCAGCCCGGAGACGATGGCGGCCATGCGGGCCGTCAAGCGCGCGCTCGACCCTGGCGACCTCTTCAACCCGGGCAAGATCTTCGCGGCCCCGCGGCCGCGCACGGGGAGCGCTCTGCATGCCTGATGCCGGCTTCTCGGCCCTGCCCTACGACGAGCTTCTCACCTGCATCCGCTGCGGGTTCTGCCTGCCCGTGTGCCCGACGTACGCGAGCACCGGCCTGGAGACGGCATCGCCGCGCGGCCGGCTGGCGCTGATGAAGGCCGCCGCCGACGGCGAGCTGGCGGCCACGCCCCGGTTCGCGCGCGAGATGTTCTTCTGCCTGGAGTGCCGCGCGTGCGAGACGGCCTGCCCGGCCGGCGTGCCCTTCGCCCACATCATGGAGGCCACGCGCGAGGTGCTGCACGAGCGCGGCCTCTCGCCGGCCACGGCCAGTCCGGCGGGCGCCTTTGCGATGCGCCACCTGCTGCCGAACCAGCGCCGCCTGCGACGGGCCGTATCGCTCGCCGCGACGGCCAACCGCCTGCGGCTGCCCCAGCTTGGCCGCCGCCTCGGCATGGTGCCCCCGATCCTGGCCGAGCAGGCCGCGGCCCTGCCGCCGGCGCCCGGCCCGCGGCGGCTCCTGGACCGGTACGCGCCGGCCGGTGCGGCGAAGGCGCGGATTGCCCTGTTCACCGGCTGCGTCATGGACGCGATGTTTCCCGCGACGCACGACGCGACGGCCCGCCTGCTGGCCCGGGCCGGCGCCGAGGTGACGGTCATCCCCGGCCAGACGTGCTGCGGCGCCCTGCACGACCACGCCGGAGACCGCGCGGGCGCCGTGGAGCTGGCCAAGGCCAACATCGCGGCGCTAGAGGCCTCCGGCGCGGACCTGCTCGTCCACAACGCCGGCGGGTGCGGGGCGATGCTGAAGGGCTACGGCCGCCTGTTCGCCGACGCCGGGGAAGGTGCCGCCTGGCAGGACCGCGCCGCCGCCCTGGCCGCCGCCAGCCGTGACGCGAGCGAGGCGCTGGCGGAGCTGTGGCCGGAGGGCGACATCGGCCAGCTGGATGCGGACGTCACGCTGCAGGACTCCTGCCACCTGGTGCATGCCCAAAAGGTCAGGAGCGCGCCGCGCGCGCTCCTTGGACGGGTTCGCGGGCTGCGCGTCCGCGAGATGGCGGGGGCGGACAGCTGCTGCGGCTCCGCCGGGATCTACAACCTCACCAACCCGGAGGACTCGGCCCAGGTGCTGGACCGGAAGATGGGCGCCGTGGCGGACACCGGCGCCAACATCGTGGTCACGGCCAACCCCGGCTGCCTGATCCAGATGCGGTGGGGCATCGTGCGCCACAGGCTGGAGGGGCGCCTGCGCGCCGTGCACATCATGGACCTGCTGGATCTGGCGGTGCGCGGGGAGCACGCGACACCAGAGGCAGGTGGGCGGACGGGCCAGGCCTGAGCCCAGGGCCGCCCGCCCGCGCTCCGCCTCGCCCGGCAGGAAGCCTACCCGCGCCAGTTCTGTCCGGGCGGTGCAGAGCGGATGCCGCGGAGCCCACCGACCGAGCCCCAGCGGAGGGCATCCTGGACGCGCTCGTGCTCCTCCCGGCGGCAGGTCGAGCAACGCCTCGCCACGACATGCGCCTCGTAATCCGCCGACGAAAGCCAGATGACCCGCCTGCACTGCGGGCACTGCCACGGTACCTGTCCAACGTCACGGTCCGCCATGGCGACCGCCCCCTTGGGTCATGGCCGTCCATTCGTCGCCAGCGACCGCATCCCTACCCGCACGACCATCGGCCCCGCGGCGGCCGTCCCGCGGTCGGCGCATCAGGTCTTGAATCTCGGCAATGCAAAGGTTTAGTGTGTCCGTGGGATGCGCGGGCGAGCCGGGCCGCGGTCACGCGAACGCAGTGTGCACCCGCCTCCGGACGGCTGGGCGGCACCCGAGCGGGACCCTCGCGGAGAGGCACGACCGGCTCGCCCAGCCACTTGCCGGAAGGAAGGGATGCATGGTTGGCGACGCCTGCGACCGTGCCTGCGCCGCAGCGCGCCCCGAAGGGGTGGAAGCTGCCCTGGTGGGTCGAGCCCACCGCCACCGTGGTCGCGCTGGGTAGCTTTGGCCTGTACTCGATCTGGGAAGTCTTCTTCCATACCACGGGCCGCTTTGGGAATTACCTCTCCCCATTTTTCTCCCCGGACGTCACGGCCTGGGGCATCCACGTGATTCCGGCGGTTTGGGTCGTCTGGGTCCCCCTGCTCTTTCGCGCCAGCTGCTATTACTACCGCAAGGAATACTATCGCGGCTTCTTTGCCGATCCGGCCGCGTGCGCCCGTCCCGAGCGGAGCCGGGTGTATCGCGGCGAGACACGCTTCCCGCTGTCCCTGAACAACCTGCACCGCTTCATGCTCTACCTCGCCATCGTCGTCATCCTCTTTCTCTGGGACGATACAGTGCGGGCGTTCATCTTCCCCAACGGCTTCGGCGTCGGCCTCGGCTCGCTGATCATGCTGGGCAATGTGATTCTGCTCTCGTACTACACGTTCTCGTGCCACGCCTTCCGCCACCTGGTCGGCGGCGGCCTCGACTGCTTCACCTGCCGCGCAAGGGCCGTGACCCGGTATGGCCTATGGAGTCGCGTGTCCGCCTGGAACAGCCACCACGGACAGTGGGCATGGATCTCCATGTTCGGCGTGTGGGCGACGGACGTCTACATCCGCCTGTTGATCTCCGGAGTGCTTCACGATCCGAGGTTGATCTGAGATGGAGACGGGCATGGACAGCATTGAGCGCTTTGAGTACGACGTCCTCGTTCTCGGCGCGGGCGGCGCAGGCCTGCGGGCTGCGATCGGCGCCGCGCAGGACGGCGTGCGCGTGGCCGTCATCTGCAAGTCGTTGCTGGGTAAGGCGCATACGGTCATGGCCGAGGGCGGCGTGGCGGCCGCCATGGGTAACGTCGATCCGGCGGACGGCTGGCAGACCCACTTCTACGACACCATGCGCAGCGGCCACTTCATCAATAACTACCGCACCGCGGAGATCTTCGCGAAGGAGGCGCCGGACCGGGTCTTCGAGCTGGAGAGCTGGGGCGCCCTCTTCGATCGCACGCCTGAGGGCAAGATCATGCAGCGGCCCTTCGGCGCGCACACCTTCCGGCGGCTCTGCCACGTGGGCGACCGCACCGGCCTGGAGCTGATCCGCACCCTTCAATACAAGGGCATCCACTGCGGGATCGACATCTTCCAGGAAGTCACGACGACCCGCCTGCTGAAGGACGGTGAGCGCGTGGCGGGCGCCATCGGGTACGAGCGCGAGAGCGGGCGCTTCCTCCTCTGGCGGGCCAAGGCCGTCGTGCTCGCGACGGGCGGCTGGGGCAAGGTCTACAAGGTGACCTCCAACTCGTGGGAGAGCACCGGGGACGGGGCGGCGATCGCCTACCGCGCCGACGCCGAGTTGCAGGACATGGAGATGGTCCAGTTTCACCCCACGGGCATGGTCTGGCCGCCCGGCGTGCGCGGCATCCTCGTCACGGAGGGCGTGCGCGGCGAGGGCGGGATCCTCGTCAACGCAGAGGGCCGCCGCTTCATGCAGGACTATGATCCCAAGCGCATGGAGCTGTCCTCGCGCGATGTCGTGGCCCGGTCGATCCACAAGGAGGTCCAGGCCGGCCGCGGCACGCCGCACGGCGGCGCCTGGTTGGATATCACGCACCGGGGGGCAGAGTTCATCCGGCGCAAGCTCCCGAACATGTATGACCAGTTCCTGCACCTTGCCGACATCGACATCACCAAGACCAAGTTCGAGGTGGCGCCGACCATCCACTACACGATGGGCGGCGTGCGCGCCGATCCTGAGACCTGCGCCACCAATGTGCCGGGGCTGTTCGCGGCCGGGGAGGTGGCGTGCGGCCTGCACGGGGCCAACCGGCTCGGGGGCAACTCGCTCTCGGACCTGCTGGTGTTCGGCCGGCGCGCCGGCGAGGCCGCCCGCGAGTACGCCATGGGCCTGACGGTGCTGCCCGGCGTCGACGACGGCGAGGTCCGCCTGGAGCAGGAGCGGGTGCTGCGCCCGTTCGCCGTGGAAGCCGGCGAGAATCCCTACCAGTTGCACGCCGAGCTCCAGCAGGTCATGGGCGAGCACGCGGGGATCGCGCGGGACGGTGCGAGCCTGCAGGCGGGCCTGGACAAGATCATGGCTCTGCAGGAGCGCGCGGGGCGCATCGGCGTGAGCGGGTCGCGCATGTACAACCCCGGCTGGCACACCGCGCTCGACGTGGGCAACATGCTGCTTCTCTGCGAGGCGATCTTCCGCGGCGCGCTGGCCCGTGAGGAGAGCCGTGGCGCGCAGTGGCGCACCGACCATCCCGACGAGCTCGAGGACTTCGGCCGCATCAACTTCGTGGAGTACCGCGATGGGGACACGATGCGCCTGAAGACCTATCCGGTGTCGCCGATGCCGCCGGAGCTGGCTGCGCTGTTCGCGAGCGATGTGGCTCCGGGCCTGGCCACGGCACCTGCCGTCGGCCCGGCGGCCGGCGGAAGGGAGTAGGTCCAAGGCATGGCTCAACCACAGACGATGGATCAGGCGGCGGCACCGGAGGCCGGGGCCCAGCAAGCGACGGACATGACCCTGAGCGTGTTCCGTGGCGACGCCACCGCGGGGGAGGAGCGCGAGTACAGGGTACCCGTGGGGCCCGGCATGGTGGTGCTCGATGCCGTGCACTGGCTGCAGGCCAACGTCGACAGCACGATCGCCTGCCGCTGGAACTGCAAGGCGGCCCGCTGTGGCTCGTGCAGTGCCGACATCAACGGGCACCCGGGCCTCATGTGCAAGACGCGCCTGGACGACTTCGTCGGCCAGGTGGTGCATGTGCGCCCGATGCGCACCTTCCCGATCATCAAGGATCTCGTCACGGACGTGTCGTGGAACTATAAGGTCGCCAAGCAGATCCAGCCCTTTACACCCGCGCAGCCGGCCCCTTTCGTCATGTATCAGCGCGACGTCGACCGTGGGCAGGAGTTCCGCCGGTGCATCGAGTGCTTCCTTTGCCAGAACGTGTGCCACGTGCTGCGCGAGCACAGCGGCATGGACCGTTACTTCGGGCCGCGGTTCATGATCAAGATCGCCGAGCTGGAGATGCATCCCATGGACACCGCGGACCGCGTCGACCTTCTGGCGGGCGGGGGCGGGTTGGGTTTCTGCAACATCACCAAGTGCTGCCAGGAGGTCTGTCCGGAGCACATCCACATCACGGACAACGCCATCATCCCCCTCAAGGAGCGGACGGCCGACCGCTACTGGGATCCGATTCGCCGCCTGTTCCGGCGCCGCCGGACCGGCTGAGGTGAAGGACCGGCTGAGGTGAAGCTGGCCTGCTTTCGCATCAAGGGTGACCCGCGGGCAGCCATGGCGACCCGGCTGGGAATCGTGACCCCTGACGGGGTGCTGCCGACTGGCCGGGCCGGCGGCCCCGGCGACCTACCCACGCTGCTCGGCGACCTCGACGCCGGGCTTGCGCGGCTGAGCCAGCTCGCGGCGCGGCCCGACCCCGCGCTCCTGCTGGCCGAGGCCGACCTGGACCTGCTGCCGCCTGTTCCGCCGGCGCCGAAGATCGTGTGCGTCGGCCTCAACTACCGCAGGCACGCCGAGCGGCTGAAGCTCGCCGTCACGGAGGTGCCGACCTTCTTCGCGAAGTTCCCCAACACCCTGGTGGGGCAGGACGGCATCATCCCGCGCCCGGCGGGGACCGAGCGCATGGATGCCGAGGCGGAGCTGGCGATCGTCGTCGGGCGCCGGGCGCGCGCCGTGCCGGCCCCGGCGGCGCTGGCGCACGTCCTCGGTTACGCGTGCGCCAACGACGTGTCGGCCCGCGACCTGCAGTTCCGCACCAGCCAGTGGCTGGCCGGCAAGGCCTGCGACGGCTTCTGCCCCATCGGGCCCTACCTGGTCACGGCCGATGAGGTGGGCGACCCCGACGACCTCGCCCTGCGGGGCTACCGCAACGGCCAGGTCGTGCAGGACAGCCGCACCTCGGACATGATCTTCGGCTGCGCCGAGATCGTGGCCCATGCCTCGGCGATGCTGACGCTGGAGCCGGGCGATGTCATCCTCACCGGCACCCCGGAGGGCACGGTCTTTGACCGCGGCAGCCAGGACTGGTGGCGCGACGGTGAGGAGATGGGCGTGGAGATCGAGGGGCTGGGCCACCTGCACAACTGGGTCGAGCGCCGCTAAAGCGCGCCACGGCGGGGCGCGCGCCGGCCAAGACCTCAGCGGAAGCGGAATCCCGTTTGTGCGAAAATCGAACATTGCGCGAAATCGGGCGCTACGGTGCATATGGCCGCGCAAGCGCTAGCGGACCGTGGCGAAGTCCGTCGAAATTGGCGTTGTCACGCCCCCCGAGCATCCCTACAATCGAGACGGCTTGACAAGCGCTGGAACTGCTGAAGCCCCAAGGATGGGGCGCGGGGGAACCAGGTTACTTGTGGGGTGAATCTCGCGGTCGCGCGAGTAGGGCGCTCCCCAACCGCCCGAACCCGGCAGCTAACCCCGTAGGCAGGCCGTTGGGGGGTCGGTGCCGCACCGTCGGGCCGCCCCCTTAGATGTGGGCGGGGGTGGCTCTCTCTTGCGCAGGCGGCGGCGCACTCCTTGGTTTGCGACCGATGGCGGCCGGCGGTCGCTCATGGTGCTCATGGCGATCGGCCTTCTCATTCCTGCGGCGGTCCTGCACGCACCGGCCCCCGCACCTGTCGCGGCCAAGCCTGCCCAGGCGGGCATGCTTTCGGCCGCGCGCATGCTGCCCGTGGCGCGCGCTGTGCTGCGGGCCGCGGATGAAGCCAGGGTGTATGCGGCCTCGCTCCCGAGCCAGGATCCCACCGGCGGGACTCCGGCTCCGGCGAGCCAGGCCGGCAACGGCGGCGGGCCGGCGCCGATGCCGGTCACGCGCTACACCGTGCAGCCCGGCGACACCCTCTCCGGGATCGCCGCCCGCTTCGGCACGGACCTGCCCAGCCTGGAGGCCACGAACAACCTCAATGACAACAGCGTCATCCAGCCCGGTGAAGCCCTGACCGTCCCCACGCAGGTCGGGTGGGTATTCAGCGTCGGCCCCGGCGACACCCTCAGCGGGATCGCCGTCGATGCCGGTGTCAGCGCCGCGAGCATCGCGACGGCCAACCACATCGATGTGAACGGCGACCTGCAGGTCGGCCAGCACCTCTGGATCCCGCACGACCCGCCGGCCAGCGTGACGCAGCCCGGGGCAGCGCCCGCGAGCAGCGGCGGCTCGGGCGGCTCCGGGGCGGCTGTCGGCAGCGGCGCCATGCCCTGGCCCGTGCGCGGCCCGATCACGTCGCCCTTCGGCTGGCGCATCCTCTACGGGCAGCGGAATTTCCACCACGGCATCGACATCGGCGTGTCGATGTACACGCCGGTCCACGCCTCCATCAGCGGCCGCGTGATCACGGCGGGCTGGGACGGCGGCTACGGTATCGCGATCCGGATCCAGAACGGCAACGTCGTCACGCTGTATGCCCACAACAGCAGGGCGGTGGTGAGCGTGGGGCAGTATGTGCAGGTCGGCCAGCTGATCTCGTACTCCGGCATGACCGGCAACGCCACCGGCCCGCACGTCCACTTCGGGATCTACATCAACGGGACGCCCGTGAACCCGATCGGGTATCTGCAGCCGTAGGAGATGAGCGGGCCGAAACGTCGGCTGGCCGGCAACGCCCGCGAGCCCGATGGTGGGCCGCCTGCCGCCGTGGGCGTCGCTTGCCTTGGATGTCGCCTGCCTTGGACGTCGCCTGGCCCAACGCCCGCGAGCCCGATGGTGAGCTGCCTGCCGCCGTGGGCGTCAGACGCCCGGGACATCGGCTGGACATCGACGCCCGTGCGCCCGATGGTGGGCCACCTGCCGCCGTGGGCGCCAGCCGGTCTCGCGCAGCGGCATGGCGGGTCGCGCCGCCGCGCCGCCCGTGCAGTTGGCGATCCACAACCGCAACACGCGCGAACCTCATCGCTCCGCATGATGGGCAGGGCCAGCGGGCTCCCGGATCCACCACGCGTCCTGCGTCAGCGGGACGCCCGGCAACCCGATTGGCCGCCCGCAGCCGTCGGCGTCTGCTAGCCGACAGCCGGCATGGCCGGCAAGGCCGCACCGATTTCGCGATTCACCAGTCTCCGCACATGCGACCATGGGTTGCCCGCCCCCGCGGGGGTCAGCTGGCCAAGACGTCGGCGCTGCGCCAGTGGTCGCGAGCCCGATCGGCTGCGTGCAGCGGTGGGCGTCAGCTGTCCGAGACGTGGGCGCTGCAGCGATGCTCATGAGCCCGATCGGCTACGTGGAGCGGTAGCCGTCACCCTCCCGAGACGTCGGTCAGCAGGCTCTCGACCTCGGCCTCCGGCACGTAGCCGACGCCGAGGGGCTGGGTGATCGCGTCGATGACCACACCCGCCGTGACGGCCACGGCGCCGTCCGCGCTGTAGACCAGCAGCGGACCGCCGGAGCAGCCCGGCAGCACCGACAGCGAGGGCGTGTCGAGGGTCCCGCTGCTGCCGTTGAACACAGCCAGCGCCCCGGGCGCCAGCGCCACGGGGTAGGACTGGTAGGTCCACTGGGGCCAGCGCACGCACGCGATCTCCGCGGCCCACGCCGAGGAGGGGGGCGCGCCGAGCTGCACGGCGGCCACGCCGATCAGCGAGGGGATATGGAGCAGGGCCAGGTCCGCGCTCGTGTCACGCACGATCTGATCCGCGAGGTGCGGTGTGGGGTCGCCCGGCAGAAAGACGGCGGCCGAGCTGCCGACGACCACGTGGCCTGCCGTCGCCACCCAGGCCCCGAGGCCCTGAAGCTGGACCACGAAGCCGGTCCCCAGGTGGGCGTCCTGGCTCGCGCCGCTCGGGGCGCTGGTGCCGTCGAAGGACTCGACGCCGACCAGGGACTCGACCGGGCTCGGCACGAGCTCGCCCTGGGTGCTGGGGACGGTGGTGCTGATGGCGCCGACGGTCTGGGGCGCGGTGGCGGTGGCCGTGCCGGTGGGACCTGAGGCGATCACGGAGGCAGCCGGCGCCGCGGCCGTGGTCTGGGGCTGGGCGGTGGCGCTGAATGGGTGCCCACTGATGACGAGCACGGCGGCGCCGAGGAGGCCGAGGGCCGTGAGCACGGCCCATTGCAGCGGCCGGAAGCGAGGCACGGCCGGATTCACCCCCGTAGCCATGGATGGCGAAGGCCATGCGGGAAGCATTCAGGGGCCCGGTTGCTGTATCGGGCACACGCGGGCTTTGGTACAATCGGGCGGTATGAGCACGACCGTCGAAACTCTGCGCGATCCGGCGACGATCCGCAACGTGGCGATCATCGCCCACGTCGACCACGGCAAGACGACCCTGGTCGACGCAATCCTCCGTCAGACCGGGGTATTCCGCGCCGGCCAGGCCGTGCCGGAGCGAGCCCTCGACAGCAACCCGCTCGAGCGCGAGCGGGGCATCACCATTCTGTCCAAGAACACCGCCGTGTTCTACGGCGCCTACAAGATCAACATCGTGGACACCCCGGGCCACGCGGACTTCGGGGGCGAGGTCGAGCGCATCCTCGGCACGGTGGACGGCGCCCTGCTCGTCGTCGACGCGATGGAGGGGCCGATGCCGCAGACCCGCTTCGTCTTGGCCAAGGCCCTGGGGAGCGGCGTGCGGCCGCTGCTGGTGGTGAACAAGATCGACCGGCCCGGCTGCCGGCCGGAGGAGGTCGTGGACGAGGTCCTGGACCTCTTCATCTCCCTCGGCGCCGACGAGCACCAGATCGAGTTCCCCGTGCTGTACGCATCGGCACGGGCGGGCGTGGCGCTGGCTGCCCTGCCGCGGCCCTTCGATCCGGCCGCCGTGACCGGCGATATCCTCCCGTTGCTGGATGCGATCGTCAGCGCCGTGCCGGCGCCGCAGGGCCGTCCGGAGGACCCCCTGCAGGTCCGCATCAGCACCCTCGACTACGACGAGTACGTGGGCCGCATCGGCATCGGGCGGATCGCGGGCGGCACCATCCGCCTCGGCCAGCCGGTCGTGGTCGGCCACGGGCCCGGCGCCCCGCTGCGGGCGGCCAAGGTCACCCAGCTCTTCACCTTCGAGAGCCTGCGCCGGATCACCACCGAGGCCGCCGGCGCCGGGGACATCGTGGCGGTGGCCGGCCTGCCCGACCTGGGGATCGGCGACACCATCACCGATCCCGATACGCCCGTCGTCCTGCCCACCCTGAACGTGGACCCGCCGACCCTGCAGATGACGTTCATGGTCAACGACAGCCCCTTCGCCGGCAAGGAGGGCACCTACGTCACCTCCCGCCACCTGCGCGAGCGGCTGATGCGCGAGGCCGAGCGCAACGTGGGGCTGGCGGTCGAAGATACGGGCTCGCCGGACACCCTGCGCGTCAGCGGGCGGGGCGAGCTCCACCTGTCCATCCTGATCGAGACCATGCGCCGCGAGGGGTACGAGCTGGCCGTATCGCGGCCCGAGGTCATCCTGCGCGAGGATGCGGACGGCAAGGTGGAGGAGCCGATCGAAGAGCTCGTCGCCGACGTTCCGGACACGGCGGTCGGCGCCGTCATGGAGGCCCTCGGCACCCGGCGGGCCGAGCTTTCGCAGATGGCCCCGGCCGGCGAGGGCCGCACCCGCCTGGTCTTCCTGGCGCCGGCCCGCGGACTGGTCGGCTTTGCCTCCGAGTTCACGGCCGCCACCAAGGGCTACGGCATCATGGCCCACACGTTCGCGGGCTACGGGCCCTGGCGCGGCCCCATCCCCGGCCGGGGGCGTGGAAGCCTGGTGGCCTGGGAGCCCGGCGCGACCACCGCCTACGCCCTGGAGAACGCCGAGCAGCGCGGCGCGCTGTTCCTCGGCCCAGGCGTACCGGTCTACGCCGGCGAGATCATGGGGGAGAACGCGCGCGAGGGCGACCTCGAGATCAACGTCTGCAAGAAGAAGCACCTGACCAACATGCGGTCGAGCACGGGCGACGAGGAGATCAAGCTGACCCCGCCGCGTGTGCTGACTCTGGAGCAGGCCCTTGCCTTCATCCGCGAGGACGAGCTGGTCGAGGTCACGCCGGCCGCCATCCGGCTGCGCAAGCGGGAGCTGGACCGCCATGCCCGGGCGCGGGAGCGGGGTCAGGCGGCCAGAAGGGGCTGAGCCCCACCTTCGCCGCAGTCGGCAGGTGGGCCGCCAGGCCCGGGTGCGGGAGCGGAGCTGAGCGCACCCTTCGGCTGCAGGCTGCAGCTGGACTGCCACCCCTTGGCGCACGAGCGGGAAAAGGCCGCCAGACGGGCCCACGCGCCATCTTCGCCCGCGCGCGGTGGGTCGACCGCCAAGCCCGGCCGCCGCAGCGAGGCTACGCGCTGCCTTCGCCCCCAGGCCGCAGTGGCGTCGGCCACCGTACGGCGATCCGCGCCGGCCAAGAGGCGTGGCCCGCGAGGAGCGGTCCCGGCTCCAGACCGCCCAGCTCAGCCGCGTCAGGCTCCCGAAACAGCCGGTGGAAGGACGTCCACGGGGACGGTCGGCTCAGCGCCAGCCCTGGACCGCATCGCCACCCGATGTCACCGCCTGTCCGGGTCGGTGGGCGGGCAGACGAGGGGGCGGGTCGCCCAGGCTGTGGCCCCACGTCGGCCTGGAAGCGGCGCCAGGCGGATGCCGGTAGTGCCGCCGCGGCACGCGGTCGCAACGGCGCCCGGGCACTGCACGGCCGGAGCCGTCCCGCCGGTCGCTGGCGGGCTCGGCCTTACGGAGTGGCGGCAGCCTCTTGCCGCCGCAGCAGCTCGGGCCGCAGCGCCAGCCCCGCCGCGAGGGCCGCGATGGCGGCGCCCCACACCACAAACGTCGCCGCCACGCCCAGGTGCGTCGCCATGGCGCCGAAGACGGCCGGCACCAGCAGCACCGCGGCCGCCCACCAGAGCCCTGTTGCCGCCAGCGCCGAGCCGCGCTCCTCCGGCCGGCTGTTCTGCGTCGCCCACCAGATGTAGCCGACGTTGACGATCTGGCCGGCGATGCCGGACAGGGCCAGGCCCCCGGCGTAGAGGACAGGGTCGCGCAGCAGCGGCACGAGGGCCAGCGACAGGGCCACGCCGGACAGCGTGATCAGGATCGTGCGCGGGAAGCTCAGGCGGCGCAGCAGGCGCGTGAACGTGCCGGAGCCGGCGATGTTACCGCCCTGCCGCACGGCGACCAGGGCTGTCGCCAGAACCGCGCCGAAGCCAAGCTGGAGGGCGAACACCGGGTAGAAGGTGCCGGCGAGGGCGTTGGGCGTCGAGGCGGCGAACGCCAGGGCCCCGGCCACAAGGAAGGGGCGCTGGAGGATCATCCGGCGCAGGGGCGCCAGGACCTCGCCCAGGCGGCGGCGCCCGGCCGGGCGGGCGGGCGCGGGCTCGCGCCAGGTGGCGATCAGCGACACGACGGCAGCGGCGCCCGACGCGCCGAAGGCCACCGGATAGCCGAGGCGGTCGGCCAGAGCGCCCGCGGCCAGCAGGGCGGCGATGGCGCCGATTCCGGTGACCGTGAAGAGCGAGCCGATGGCGCGGGCGGCGTCCGACGAGGCGCGGCTGGCATGGGACTGCGCGGCCGGCCAGAAGGCGCCCCGCGCCACGCCGTTGCAGATCTGGGCCACCGCCAGCCCCAGCAGGGACGGCCGCGGGCCGAGCAGCGGCACGAGGGCCAGCGACAGGGCCACGCCGGAC
>DAHVAF010000300.1 GCA_027314765.1 Clostridia bacterium
GTCCGGGGGTGGCACCGGACGGCCTTCTTAGTCCTATGTTCTGTGGTCTGAAATGCATCCACTATAGGCAAAAGGCCGATTCTACGCAGAACGAGACACGCCGCCGCAATCACTTGCAAATCCCTGTTCGCGTTGGTATCCTCCCCCCAAGACGATGACGGGGTGCCGTGGCGCGGCCGCGCACGATCCGCCCGCCGGATGGTGGAAGGCGGGAGGGCTGTGCCAAGATCGGGCCCACCCCCTGAGTCGCGCCCCGCCGGGGCCGGGTTCGCCCGTTCGCGCGCCGCGAGTGCCCGGGCCTGCCCGGGAACGAGGGTGGTACCACGGCGCAACCGGCCCGTCCCCTGATGGGGGCGGGCCATTTCCTTTGGGAGGGGGCCGCGGCGGTGCGCATGACAAGCCTGCTGGCGCCGACACTGCGCGAGGATCCCGCGGAGGCGGAGACTGCGAGCCACCGGCTGATGCTGCGGGCGGGGCTCATGCGCCGGCTGGCGGCCGGCATTTACAGCTACCTGCCCCTTGGGCAGCGGGCCATCGCCAAGGTCGAGGCCATCGTGCGGCAGGAGATGGACCGCCAGGGGTGCCAGGAGGTGCGCCTGCCGCTTGTGCAGCCCGAGGAGCTCTGGGTCGAGAGCGGGCGGTCCGCCAAGTACGGGGAGGAGTTGTGGCGGCTGAAGGACCGGCACGGGCGCCCGTTCGTGCTGGCGCCGACCCACGAGGAGGTCGTGACCGACCTGGTGCGGCGCGAGGTGTCGTCGTGGCGGCAGATGCCGCTGATCCTCTACCACGTGACCAACAAGTACCGCGACGAGCCGCGGCCGCGGGCCGGCGTCATGCGGGCGCGCGAGTTCGTGATGAAGGACGCGTACTCGCTGGACCGCGACCGGGACGGGCTTTCCGCCTCCTACGCGAAGATGCGCGAGGCGTACGCCCGCTTCTGCACGCGCTGCGGGCTGGATTGGCGGGTGGTGGAGGCGGATCCCGGCGCCATCGGCGGCCACGACACCGTGGAGTTCGTGGCGCTGGCCGGCGAGGGCGAGGCCGAGATCGTGTACTGCGAGCGCTGCGGTTATGCGGCGAACGTGGAGCGGGCGGAGGGTGGGAGGCCGGCGGCGGGGGCGGAGGCGGAGGCGGCGGAAGATGCCGGTGGGGCTGCTGCCGGGCCCGTCCGCCTGCATACGCCTGGGGTGCGGACCATCGACGAGCTCTGCGCGTTCGCGGGTGTGCCGGCGAGCCGGACGTCGAAGATCCTCTTCTACTGGGCCGAGCACGCGGAGGGGCGGTGCGAGCTCGTCGCGGCCCTTGTGCGGGGCGACCGCCAGTTGAACGAGATCAAGCTCGGCAATGCGGTTGGGGCACGGCGGCTGGCCATGGCCGGCCGCGAGGAGGTGCTGGCGCTCACCGGGGCGCCGGTCGGCTCGGCCGGGCCGGTGGGCCTGCGCGGCGCCCGTCTGCTGACGGATCTCGAGGTCGCGCACGGCGGCGGCTTCGCGATCGGGGCCAACCAGGAGGACTGGCACCTCTTGGGGGCGAAGGCCGGTCGGGACTTCGACCCCGGCGAAGTCGCCGATCTGCGGCTGGTGGGGGCGGGGGATCCGTGTCCGCGCTGCGCGAGCCCGCTGGGCGCGGCCCGCGGCATCGAGGTGGGGCACATGTTTGCGCTTGGGGCAGTGTATAGCCAGACGATGGGCGCACTCTACCGCGACGACCAGGGCGGCTCGCACCCCATCGAGATGGGGTGCTACGGCATCGGCGTCACGCGCACGCTGGCGGCCGTCATCGAGCGCCACCATGACCGCGACGGCATCATCTGGCCCTTCGCGGTGGCGCCCTACCACGTGGCGGTCGTCCCCGTGGCGGCGGGGGATGATGGCACGCGGGAGGCCGCGGAGGGGCTGTACGCCGACCTGCGGGCCGCGGGGGTCGAGGCCGTCCTGGACGACCGCGACGAGCGGCCCGGCGTCAAGTTCAAGGACGCCGACCTGCTCGGCTGGCCGCTGCGGGTGACGGTCGGGCGCGCCCTGCGCGATGGTGCGGTGGAGCTGCGGCGCCGTGCGGACGGGAAGACGGAGATGGTCGCGCTCGGGGCTGTGGTGGCCACCATTCGGGAACGCGTGGCCGCCGGGCTGGGCGAGACGGCGCCGTGAGCGGGGTTCGGTTCGTGCGTGCGCGGGTTTTGAGGCAATAGGCGCCAGGGCCTGGTAAGGTTGAGACAGCGCGGGGCATGCCGAGCGGTCGGCTGCCGGGGCGCCAGGGACGGTGAGCTGATCGCCCATGTTCGACCTCTTCGAGCACCTGAGCACGACCCTGCGCCGCACCTTCGCCGCCGAGGAGCCGGCGCTGCCGGCGGTGGCTCCTGCCGCTGCGGCAAGCGCCACGGCCGTGGCGCCGCTGACCCCCCTGCCGCAGACCGCCATGGCCACGCCCGGTGAGGCGGCGGTGGGTGGACCGGAGAGCGGCGGCGGTGCAGGGCCGACGCCCGCGCCGAGCGCGCCCCGGGTTGCGGCGGGCATGGTGCCGGAGGCGATCGCCTTCCCCCTCGACCCCGACACGCTCGAGGACGCGGCCAGTGGGGCCCCGCGCGTCACCGAGGGCACGCCGCCCGTGCCGCGCTCGCAGTCGCCCCGCCATTTCGGCCAGCTGGAGCCGGCGCACGCGACCGGCGGCCGGCAGCGGGCGGTGGGCACCCGGCCCCTGCGCACGGTCGTGGTGATCCCCGCGTACAACGAGGAGCAGACACTGGCCGAGGTCATCCGCGCGGCCAAGGCCGTGCCGGAGGTCTCCGAGGTCATCGTGGTGAGCGATGGCTCGACGGACGCCACGGCCGCCGTCGCTCGCGAGCACGGCGCCATCTGCATCGAGCTGCACCAGAACGTGGGCAAGGGCGGGGCCATGAAGGTCGGCATCGACCGGGCGGACGCCGACGTGTTCGTCTTCCTCGACGCCGACCTCATCGGCGTCACGCCTGTCCACATCCAGGCCATGATCCACCCGGTCCTCCGGGGGGACGCGGCCGTCGCCATCGCCCAGCTCGAGGGCGGGCGCGTGGCGACGGACCTTGCCTCCGTCGTGGCCCCCAACCTGTCCGGCCAGCGGGCCGTGACGCGGGCCATTCTGCAGGGCATGTCCGGCATGGAGACCACACGCTTCGGTGTGGAGATCGCCATGAAGCGCTACATAAAGCGCAACCACATCGCCGTGGTGCGGGTGCCGATGGACATCAGCCACCGCACCAAGGAGGAGAAGCTTGGCCTGCTGCGTGGGTTTCTCGCCCGCCTGAAGGAGTACTGGGAGATCGTCAAAGTCGCGGGGGAGTGAAGCCCGGGCACAGCCGGCCGGAAGGGCTCAGAGCCCGCAGCC